>NZ_SRHQ01000010.1:0-194872 GCF_004683995.1 Methylorubrum sp. Q1
GCGAGTTGGTAGCTCCATCAATTCCCGTGCTACAGCCCGAACGTTGTTGAGCCGAGCAGCCCCCATAAAGCCATATGGTGGATCGGCCTTGTCGAACGAGACGGGCTCCATGTAACGAGCAACGTTGCCAGCAGCCAAATCAATCAGGTGAAAGTTGCTGGCCACACCGCTTGCGTGAGCGAGGGCCGAAATTAACCGTGGCTCTTGGCAAAATGCGCTCAGATGCAGAAAAGAACCTGTTGTTCCGATAATATGCGCCGCCCCTGACATTAAATTTATCTGGTCTACAAAATTCAACTCCTCAGGATAGACTATGCGCGCTCCAAGGCTTCTGATCTCTTCTTCGAGGTCGAAGTCATTTATGATTTTGAGCGTGCCCATCCGAAGCTTAGTTCTAGAGTAAAAAACCGTTTCGTTTGTGGCTTCAACCTTTTCGCCGCCACACAACACACTTGAAATGCGACGGCACATATCAGCATAGACAGGGTGAATAAGGGTTTGCCCAACCAATGCGGGTCGAGGAACGATTAACTTTTTTATTTTTGTTGGGCGATCCAAAACTACGAAATCTTCGTGGCTGAGCCCAAGTGATCCCATAATCCGGGCGACAAAGGGATTGTCGAACCATTCCTTAGGCGGCTCCTCCGAATGGCAGATGATTTTGAGGCGGTTGTTATCAAATAGATTTTTGCTCCAATATCTAGGAAGCGTATCAACTAGAAAATGGCCAAAATGACAATTAAAAAAACCGCCATAAATATATACATCGTCATTTGCGACGAATTCAATGTCGTCGGATGTAATGCCTACGTCCAGAGGGATGTTGTAGATTAGGCGGCCGACCATCGCGTCAACCACGGGAGTTCCGTCCGACGTAAAGATCCCCCATGGTCCCTGGAGGCTCCATGGGACATAAAAAGCATTTTTAACTTCGGACAAGCTCGGATCTGAGTGTACGAATTTGGTCCCGCCCCAAATCTTGGATGCGGGACGGAGCGCTCCATCCTTCGACAGCGCCTCGCTTTGTTCAATGATGGCGGCAATTTCATCTTTATTGATTAAATCAAATGTTTCCCATTGATTTGCACTCTTTCGGTCGAACTCAACAGCATTCCACCCCGGCGCGGCGCAAATATAAAAATCATTCAATCTAAGATGGGCGCTAGATTGACCAGCCCTAACAAGCTCATATCCCGCCAGTTTTCCTCCCTGGACCCTGTGGTCTCTTAGTTCTAGGTCAATGAATTTCGGCAAATTTTCAGCTGAAATTGATAGTTGTACGACGTCGCCGACCGAATTTGATCCCAATACTTTTCCGCTTGTTGTCCGCAAAAACATATTAACTCCCGATCGCCGGCTCAACCTCAGGTCTATCTAGGTTTTCCTCAAATTATCCGGCTTTGCAAGTTTTGCCTTGCCCCTGCAGATCCTCTGCGCTCAGCGCGCCGACCGGGCAATCGGCCGCGGCACCTGCCGCGTCGCGCTTCAGCCCCTCTGATCCTCCCGCGCCAGGACCGCCGATGTCCCGCCTCGCCTACTATGCCGATTTCGTGTCGATGCCGGCGCTCGCGCTGGCGCTGATCCTGTTCGGCGGCGCCACGCTGCCGGGCATCGTCCTCGGCCTCGTCGGCTGGACGCTGGCCGAGTACGCGATCCACCGCGTGCTGTTCCACCGGCTACCGCTGTTCAAGGCGGGCCACGACGAGCATCACGCCAAGCCCTCGGGCCGCACGGGCGTCACGTCCTGGCATTCGCTCCTCGTGTTCGGGGTGCTGTTCCCGGCGCTGCCGGCGGGCGTGCTGGCCGGGCTCGCTCTCGGGTATCTGGCCTACATCGCGGCCCACCACGCCGTGCATCACTGGCGGATCGCGCCAGGTCACCCGCTCTACGGCCTCAAGATCCGGCACGCGATGCACCACCGCGGCGACGAGGTGAACTTCGGCGTGGTCACGACGGTCTGGGACCGGGTGTTCGGGACGTACCGCCCGTATGCCAAGCGCTGATCGCTCTTGCCAGCGGCCATTCTCGCTATAAGATCTGGGGATGCGAGAGAACGACAGACACTATCGCCTTGTAGCACTTGAGCAAATCGACGGCGAAAGATGGCTGTTTCGTTGCGACTGCGGTTCGGAAAAAGCAATTCGGCGACGGAACGTCGAGAGGGGCCTGTCGCGATCCTGCGGTTGCCTTCAAAAGGAGCGGACGTCCGCCGCAAAGGCGACCCATGGACATAGCCAGGGCGGTCGGATCACCCCAGAGTTTCAGGCCTATCGAAGCATGATGGCTCGCTGCTACCGGAAGTCGAACATCCGGTATGAGCAGTATGGCGGACGGGGTATCACCGTATGCGAGGAGTGGCGGACGTCCTTCGCCGCCTTTCTTGCTGATATGGGCCTACGCCCTGACAACTCGTACTCGCTGGATCGTATGGATAACGACCTTCCATACTCCGCCGAGAACTGTCGGTGGGCGACCCGTACAGAGCAGATGAGAAACAGAAGCTGCAATCTGTGGGTCAAGCTAGAAGGCGCCCGCATCACCTTGGCGGAAGCTGCTGATCGCTCCGGTATCCCATACCCGACGCTCAAGGCGCGCATCTTTACGCGCGGCTGGCCGGCTGATCGGGCTCTCTCGGAACCAGTAAGACCGATGAGACGGAAGACCCCGATTTAGCTCGCGCTACCGCGAACACGCTCTTTGACATCGTGAGGATACGACATGGACCTGAGTGGCATCGGCCGCGCAGCCCTCAAGGCGCGCGAAGGCGACGTGCTGACCGCCTACAAGGATTCGGTCGGTGTCTGGACGATCGGCGTCGGCGTCACCACCGCCTCCGGCCTCATCAAGGTCGTGCCGGGACTGCGGATCACGCAGGCGCAGAGCGACGCGCTCTTCATTCGGGCGGTCGAGAAATACGTCGATCCGGTCCGCAAGGCGCTGCGGAGCGACCGAGCGTTCCCGCAGGAGTTCTTCGACGCCTGCTGCTCGCTCGCCTACAACATCGGGCCGGTGCGGTTCGCGGAAAGCACCATCGTGCGCCGGGCGAATGCAGGGGACCTCGGGGGCGCGATCGAGGCGTTCCTGATGTGGAACAAGCCGGCCGCAATCATCTCGCGCCGGCAGGGTGAGCGCGACCAAGCGGCGACGCCCTACAGCAAGGCGCTGCCGAAGGCGCGGCGCGGGGACAAGAGCCCGGTGAAGGTGCCGGCCGGCGCCGCGATCTCGGCTTCGGCCCCGAGGGTGGTCGATCCGCTGGCGCCGATGACGGGGGCGCCATCGCCTCTCACCGGTGAGAAGCAAATCGATCTGTCTCTCACGAAAGCCGATCCGCTCAACACAAAGCCCGCCCCCACCGGCGGGCTTGTTCGTTCCGGGGTCCAGGCCACCGGCGGCGCGGTCCGCTCCGGCCTCGCCGGGCTCTACGACCTGATTCACACCTCGTTCCGGAAAGCCTGACCATGGCGCCCCGTCCCTTCCTCGCGCGGGCCCGCCTCGGCCTGCGCCGTTGCTGGCGCGCCGCCTCCGGCAAGCGCGTCTACCTACTCGCGGGCGTCATGGCCCTGCCCGACGTCCTCGATGCACTGCCCGGCGTCGATCTCACGCCGCTGCTGCCGGAGTGGCTGCCGGGCGCCAAGGTTGCGACCTTCCTCGCCGTCGCCCGGCTCGCGGCGCGTGCCTACGCGACGAAGCTCGCGACGATGCCGGCGCGGGAGCCGCCGCGATGAACCTTCTCGGCTGGCTCACCAATCCCGTCGGAAGCCTGCTCGGCACCGTCGGCTCCGGCCTGATCAAGGTGTTCGGCAACTCGGTGCTGCAGCCCATCCTCAAGGGGATGGAGAACGGCCAGAACACGCAGCGCGACGTGGCGGTGCAGGTTGTCCAAGCCGAGATCGCAGCCAACCAAGCGAAGGCGGCGATCGCGCCCGCCTTCAAGGGGCTGATCTACGGCATCGGTATCCCGCCGGCCGTCCACTTCGGGGCGATCTGCCTCTCGAAGACCTTCGCCCTCGGCTGGCCCATCGAGCCGCTGCCAACCGAGTACGTGCCGATCGAGGCCACGATCCTGACGGCCTTCTTCATCTCCTCGCCGCTCACAACGCTGGCGCGTGCCGGTGCCGCCCGCCTGCTGAAAGCCTGATCCGATGGACACCTCGTTCCTCTCGCCCGGCCCGATCACCTGGGCGCAAATCGTAGCGCTCGCCGCCTTCCTCTTTGCCCTCGGCAAGGGGGCGGATTGGGTCATCGGCAAGCTTCGGGCCGGCACGAAGGACGCGGTGTCCCCGCTCACCATCGACATGGCAGCGGTGAAGATCCAGGTCGCGGCGCAGAACGAGGCCCTGCACAACTTCAAGGTCGAAGTCGCCCGAACCTACGTGACCGGCGACGTCATCACCCGGATGGAGCGCCGCATCGACGACCTCGTGACCTCGATGCGCGAGGAAATGGCCGCGACCCGGCGGGAAATGCTCCAGGCGATCACGGGGCGCCCGCCCCGCTGATCCCCGCTATTCACATCCGTCAACACACCGCCCCGGGGCTTCGGCCTCGGGGCTTTTTCGTGCGCGGCGCCACGTGAAAAGGCTTGATTGGCGGAGCCGAAACCGCCGATTTCCGCTTTGCGAAGCCCGCCTAACTTATTGATAAACATAGCGGCTAAAATTCAGTCTTTTGCAAAAATAGCATTTCTTTCCAGCAATCCGAGCCTGTCTGGGGGACAGGGGGTCGTCGGTTCAAGTCCGGCCACTCCGACCATTCATTGCCGAGACCGCGTTCCTGCCGGTGGACGAGGCCGTCTCGCACTTCCCCTCTCGGCCACCTTTATGCGCGGCTGCCTTCGCTTTTGCTGAGGCGATGGCGCTGGTCTACGGCTGATACGGTAAGCCCGGCGCTCGAGGGCCGCCGCCATCCGCCATCCCGAAGGGATCAATCGGGTGTCGCGTGAGATCCGGCGGCCGGCGGCCGGGGATCGGTTTTGCGAAGCTTCACGATCGTCTCCCGCAGCCAGCGCTGACTGGGGATGGCGTCGTTGGATGTGTGCCAGATCATCGAGATGGACACGTCCGGCAACGCGATCGGTGCCGGGCTCACGGTCAGGCCCATGCTGTCGGCGAAGAAGCGCGCGAGCCGGGCGTGCATCGTGGCGATGACGGGGGCCTGCCGCACGACGAAGGGCGTCACCGAGAACCGCGGCGAGGTCAGCGCGATGACGCGTTTGCGGCCGATCTTGGCGAGCGCGTCGTCCACCACGCCGTGGGCGCTCTCGACCAGGCTCGTGAGCAGGTGGGGAAGCCGCACGTAGTCCTCGAGCGAGATCGGCGGCGTCACGCCGACCAGCTCGGCGTTGAAGATGCAGAGGTAGTTCTCCTTGTTGAGGATGCGTCGCTTATGATGCGTCTGGCCCTGTTCGAACACGCCGATGCCGAGATCGACCCGCCCCGTATCGAGGTCGTCGAGGATGCGGTGCCGATCGACCGTGTGCAGCAGAAGCTTCACCCCCGGTGCCACCGCCCGCAGATGCGCGATGAGGGTCGGCATCAGGAGAACTTCGGTCGAGTCCGGAATGCCGAGGGTGAAGGTGAGGTCGGCCGTGGCCGGATCGAAGGCGTCCGGCGGCGTCGTGATCTCCTGAATCTGGGAGAGTGCCGCCTGCACCGGCCCCATGAGCGCCAGCGCGCGCGGCGTCGGCCGCATGCCGTCGGGGCCGCGCGTTAGCAGCTCATCCGAGAAGGCGGTGCGCAGCCGCGCGAGGGCATGGCTCATCGCCGACTGGCTGATGCCGATCCGTCCGGCCGCGCGGGTCACGCTCCGCTCCGTCAGAAGCGCGTCGAGAGCGACGAGCAGATTGAGATCGAGTCGGGAAAGATGCACGTGATCGATGCGCATTATGAAATCGATCCATTTGATTCATGGGCTATGACCCAGCACATACAGTCTCACGAAGCGACGGGGAGCCCGCCGCCGGAAAAGAGGCTGATCTCGATGTCCAAGACTTTTCTCTCGCTCACCACCGCCGCGCTGGCCTTCACCGCCCTCGCCACGGTGCCCGCCCGCGCCGCGGAAATCGGCGGCGTCCACAACGTCAAAACGGTCGGCGCGCTGACCTTGGAAACCCAGGGTCTGGCCACCAGCGATGTCTCGGTTCACCGCCAGGGCGGCTTCGCCCTCCCCGGCTCGGTCCAGTGGATCGACACGCCCGCCGATCAAGTCAGGACCCGGCAGGCCGCCTTCTGAGCCGGCCTCGTGAGACGCATCGACGGAACAGATGACCCTCCGGCGCCATACGGCGCCGGAGACGTTCTCGACAGGTACGGAACAGGCCCGCGGGCCGACGCCGCGTCGGGATAGAGCATCATCCTTTTCCGAAAGCCGGCAACCACCTTTCGGGATGATGCTCTAGGAAGCGGGATCTCGCCTCCGATCCGACGGTCACAGCATGCCTTCCGCGGGCTTGAACCGGGCGAAGCGCAGGGCCAGCATCGGCAGCACGGCGAGGTTGAGCAAAGTCGAGGTCGCGAGGCCGCCGAGGATGACCAGGGCCATCGGGCCCTCGATCTCCCGGCCGGGTTCACCCGCACCGAGCGCCAGCGGCAGCAGCCCGAGGCCGGTGACGAGGGACGTCATCAGGATCGGCACGAGACGGTCGGAGGCGCCATCGATGGCCGCCGCGAGGTTCCAGGGGCGCCCTTCCACCAGCACCAGATGCTCGTAATGCGCGACCATCATGATGGTGTTGCGCAGCGAGATGCCGAACAACGTCACGAAGCCGACGATCGAGCCCAGCGAGATCACCGCGCCGCTCAGTGTTACGGCCAACACGCCGCCGACGAAGGCGAAGGGCAGGTTGACGAGGACGAGGGCGAGATTGGTCAGCGAGCCTGTCACGACGAGGAGCAGGAGCACGATCCCGAGACCGGCGAGCCCTGCGTAGAGCGCGAGTTCGCGCCGCGCCTTCGCCTGCGTCTCGGCGGCCCCCCCAAATCCGATATCGATGCCCGAGGGCTGCGCGACCTCGCGGGCGATCTTCCGTTTTGCGGCCTCGGTGAAGGAGGCGACGTCGCGCCCCTCCACGTTCGCGGTCACCACCCGCACCCGCTGCGCGCCGATATGGCCGACGGCATAGCGGCCGGCGGTCTCGTAGATGTCGGCGACCTGGGCGAGCCTGATGTAGCTGCCGCTCGGCGTGCGCAGCGGCAGGTTGCCGAGCGTCGAGAGGCGCGTGCGCACGATCGGTTCGAGCACCACGACGACGTTGAACACGGCGTTACCCTCGTAGGCTTGGCCGACGACATCGCCCTGATAGGCGGTGCGAACGATCTCCAGGACTTCGATCGCGTCGAGACCCCAGTGGCGCAGGTCGGTCGGACGCAGGCTTACATTCACCTGCGGCAGGCCCGGCGGCGACTTGAGCTGGACGTCGGCCGCGCCGCGCACTTCGGCGAGTTCGCGCGCCACGTCGCGGGCGGTGGCCTCGATCCGGTCGAGATTCGTGCCGGTGACGCTGATCACGACCGGCGCGGTGAACCCTGAGACGACCTCCTCGATGCGCTCGGTGAGGAAGGTCTTGAGCGAGAAGCTCGCGCCGGGCGTCGCCGCCATCAGCGCGCGGATGCCGGCCTCTGCCCGCTCCTGCCCCGCGCCGTCGAGGCCCGGTTCGAGGTCGATATGGATCTCGCTGTCATGCGTGCCGCCGAGATCGTAGCCCGCCTCGGCGCGCCCGACCTGCTGGGCCACCGCGCGCACGCCGGGCACCGCCTTCAGCCCCGCCGTCATGCGCTCGCCGAGCCTCAGCGTCTCCTGAAGGGAGGTGCCCGGTGCCGAGGCCATGTGCAGGATGAGGTGCCCCTCCTTGAGGTTCGGCAGGAACATGCCGCCGAAGAACGGCACCGGCAGGGCTGCCGCGAGGGTCAGGGCGAGGCTGGTGCCGAAGACGAGACGCGGGTGACGGTTGAGCCGCGCGAGCCCGCTGATATAGACGCCCCGCACGCGGCGGCTCACCGGCGGCTCGCGGCTCGGCAGGTTCGTGCGGCCAGCGAGCAGCAGGCGGGCCAGCGCGGGCGTGACCGTCAGCGCCACGGCGAGCGACGTCAGAACGGCGAGGATGTAGGCCAGCGCCAGCGGGCCGAACAGCCGGCCGGGCACGCCGGTCAGCGCCAGCACCGGCAGGAACACGAGCAGCACCGCGAAGGTGGCGTAGGCGACCGAGACGCGCACTTCCAGGATCGCGTCGAGCACCACCCTCGCCCCGTTCAAAGGCACGGCGGCGCGGCGGTTCTCGCGCAGGCGGCGCATGACGTTCTCGACGCCGATCACCGCGTCGTCCACGACTTCGCCGATGGCGATGGCGAGGCCGCCCAGCGTCATGGTGTTGAGGCTCTGGCCGAACAGGCCGAGCATCAGCACCGCGCCGATCAGCGAGAGCGGGATCGCCGTGGCGCTGATCAGCGCCGTGCGCCAATCGGCCAGGAAGACGAACAGCACCACGACGACGAGGATGCCGCCGAGGGCGAGTGCCTGGACCACGTTGTCGGTGGCCTGCGTGACGAAGCTCGCCGGGCGGAACAGGTCGGTGCGCAGGGTGATGCCGTCGCGCTCCAGCCCGGGGCGCATCTCGGCGAGCGCCGCCTCGACGCCCGCCGTCACGTCGAGGGTGTTGGCGCCGTATTGCGCGCCGACCATCAGCAGCACGCCCGGTTTGCCATCGACGAGAGCCGCGCTGATCGCCGGTTCCGGCGCCACCGCCACGTCGGCGACGTCGCCGAGCACCACGCTCGCCCCGCCCTCGTTGATGAGCACGGTGCGCGCCACCGCCTCCGGGGTCAGGGATTGCCCCTCGGTCTGCAGGGTGATGCGCTGGTTGACGGTATCGACGAAGCCCGCCCCGCGTACGCCCGTCGCCTTGCGGCCGGCCGAGAGCACGTCGTTCAGGCCGATGCGGAAGCGCACCAAGTCCTGCGGCCGGACCTGGATGCGGATCGAGCGGGTGTCACCGCCATAGACCAGCACCTCGCCGACGCCGGGGGCGGCGAGCAGGCGCAGGCGCAGGCGCCAATCGGCCACCGTGCGCAGGTCCATGAGTGACGGCGTCGGGGAGGTCAGGCCGATGAGGAGCACCGAACTCGTCGAGGAGGTCAGCGCCGTCATGGTGGGGGGCAACACGCCCTGCGGCAACCGCGCGGTGACGGAGGCCAGACGCTCGTTCACGAGCTGGCGGGCCCGGTAGATGTCGCTGCCGGAGGCGAAGGTGGCGGTGATGACCGAGAGGCCCTGGATCGAGTTCGAGCGCATCGTCGCCAGCCCCGGCAGGCCGCTGATCGCGACCTCCAGCGTCTGCGTCACCAGGGTCTCGACCTGCTCGGGGTTGAGGCCGGGCGCCTCGGTCTGCACCGTCACCGTGGGCGGGGCGAATTCCGGGAAGACGTCGTACTTCGCCGAACCCAAGGCGACGATGCCGTAGACGGCGAGCGCCAGGACCAGGGCCAGGACGATGCCGGGCCGGCGCACCGCGAAGGCGACCAGGGCGGCCTGAGGGCCCGAAGCCGCGAGCGCAGGCGAGAAGGCCGGCGGAGGCGGGGCCGGCGGATCATCGCGCGCCGGTCCGCGTGCGGGCCGTTGGTCGAGCATGCTCAATCGTCGTCCGCATCCGAGGACTGGATCTGCCCCTTCAGCTCCTCGGAAAGGACGGCCTGCGGCCCGGTCACGACGATCTCCGCCTCCGGCCCGAGATCGTCCACGACGTAGGCGTCGGCCGAGATCGGTGCGTCGGCCCGGAGGGGATGGCGCGCAAAGGCGTCGTCGCCGACGCTCCGGTAGATCCAGGCGCCGCCCTGCCAGTGCACCACGGCGCTTTCCGGCACGGCGATGCCGGTGGTCTCACGCTCCGAGGTCAGGAAGGCGAGCGTGCTCATGCCCGGAAGCAGCCCGCTATCGCCGGCCACGGTGTAGAAGTAGCTGACGCCCTGGATGCGCTGGTCGGTCCGGGTCGCGGGCGAGACGTAGCGCAGCGCGACGCGCTCGCTCTGCGGCGGCACCTCGGCATGGGCCGTGCCGGGCGGTGCCCTCAGGGTCTCGCCGGGCGGCAGCGTCACCTGCACCAGGAAGTCGGTGCGCTCGATCAGCCGGGTGATGACGGGCGAGCGCTCGATGATCGCCCGCCCGATCACCGTGCCCCATTCCTGCTGCGCCGTCGCCGCGAGCGTGCGGACCTGCGACTGCGCCGCGGCGAGCGCCGCCTCGTCGGTGCGAAACGTGCCCTCCGCCGTCTCCAGCTGTACCTGCGTCGCGTACTGGCCGAGGCTGCGCGCCCGGCTGTAGGCGGCGCGCGAGACTTCCGCCTTGGCTTCGGCGGTCTGCAATTGCGCCCTGGCGCTGGCGTAGCTGTTGGTGAGCTCCGTGACCCGCGCGAGATCGAGGACCGAGCCGAAGGCCTGGACCTCGATGCGATGGGGCATCCGCTTGTGGCGCGCCGTCGCGATGCCGATCCGCGCCTGCTCCGCATCGGTCAGCCGCACGACGGCCTGACCGCCTTCCACCGCGACCCGCGATGGCGGGGGGCTCGGTGCGGCCGGCAGCTGATGCGCCGCGGGCGTCATCACCCCGGAAAACCGATCATGCAGGTCCGAGAGGATGGGGCCGGCCTTCACGCGCAAGCCGATGCCGGCTTCGGTCAGCATGAGCGCTCCAAGCGCACCCGCGCCGAGCGCCAGCCCCACGGGCAGGACGACCCGCCGCATCACCACGCCTCCACAGCCCTCGCGTTCTCTGCGCGATTTGCCACTTTTGCCCGGTTTGTTCAGCGTGGTCTACCTGGTTCTCGCGGACCGATCCGCATGGAACGGGACATGTGCCGTGACATCGGCAAAAAGCGCGTCCGGCCGGCGCGGTGAACCTGCCCTCCGGCCCGATGTGGCCCTCCGGTACTGGACAGGCCGGCGCAATCCGCCGATGACGGATGACCTGTCCAAGAGAGTCGTTGAGAGCCGTGCGCGCGGTGAAGAAGTTTCTGAAGAAGCCGAGTCTGTCGGCGCTGACGACGCGGCGAGCGCCGTCCTCGATCGTTCGCACCCCGCTGCCGGGCTTCGATCCGATCTATTACCTGTACTGGTATCCGGACGTCCGCGCGTTCCCGCAGGGGCCGCTGGTCCATTACATCCATTACGGTTGGCGCGAGGGACGCGATCCGAGCGCCGGCTTCAGCGGCGAGGGCTATTTGAAGGCCAATCCGGACGTGCGCGAGAGCGGCTGCAATCCGCTTGTGCATTTCGTCGAATGCGGCCTCGCCGAGGGCCGGAGGGGCTGGCAGAAGAATCCGGACGCGCCGCCGCCGAAGCCGCATCCGATGGATTACCAGTCGGGCAAGCTCCTGCCGCCGCCGGCCCGCCCTGCCGGCGGCTGAGGCCTACAACGGAGCCGGTCTGCAAACCCGATCCCGTTGACGCGTGGGGCCGGCTGTGGCTGTAGGCCCCACTGCCTCCCCGTTTGATTGAGAATCTCCGTGATGTCCGAAGGCGATACGCTGGCCAAGGCCCTGGCCGATGTCCGGCAGCGGATGACCGATCTCCAAGCAGAGTACGACCGTGTCTCCGGGGAGCTGACCAAGCTCCGGGCCGCGGAGAAGTCCCTCGCTTCCATCGTGGAGGGCGGCCCTTCGGAGGCGGTCACGAGCGGACGCGGCGCGGTCGCACCGGCGTTTCCGGGTGAGGCGCGTTCGGCGCGCGGCGGCGGGCGGGGCAGCCGCGGCCCGCGGGCCAACTCGGCCAAGGGGCGGCTGAAGGCTCTCCTGGAGGAGGCCGGGCCGCAGGGCCTGTCGCATGCCGAGATCGCGCGGCGCCTGCCCGATGTCGCGCCCAACACGCTCAACACCTATCTCAGCGTCATGGCCAATAGCGGCGAGGCGGTGCGCCGAGGCGACTTCTACGCGGCTGGAACCCCCCGCCCCGCCTCCGACGAGGCGCGGGAGGACGAGGCGGACGGGCACGAGCCGGATGACGGGGACGAGGAGCCCGACGCGGCGGAGTAAGGCGCGGGCCCGCTACTCGGGCAGCGCGAACACCACGAGCGCGTCGCCCGTGCCGAACCCCGACCCCTTGGTGAAAGAAGCGCCGCCCGCAGCGACCGCCACGTATTGGCGGCCCTCGACGGTGTAGGTGACCGGCGGTCCGCCGATTCCCGCCCCGCACTGGAAGCGCCAGAGGATCTCGCCGGTCTTCGCGTCGTGCGCGTCGAGATGCCCGTCCTCCTCGCCTGAGAAGACCAGACCGCCCGCCGTGGCGAGGGTGCCACCGGAGAGCCGACTGCCCGCCTTGCGCGACCATGCCACCGCTCCGCCCTGCGCGAGATCGACCGCGGTCAGTGTCGAGAAGGTCGGCTCTCCTTTCGCCTCCCCTGTCTCGGTGTAGCGGATCTCGCCGCGTCCGCCCGCGGCCGGCGCGGTCTTCACCGTGTAGGTCGCCGCGCCATGCCGCACCTGGGCGAAGGCGAGGCCGCTGCCCGCATCGTAGGCCACCGGATGCCAGGAGACCGCACCGAGGGGGCCGGGGCTGACCACCGTGCCTTCCGGGCTCGGGGGCACGAACAGGTTCTTGTGGGTGATGAGCGGGGCGGATTTGGCGAGGAGCCGCCCGTCGGCGCGGTCGTGGACATAAATCCAGCCGAGCTTGCTCGCCTGCGCCACCGCCTTCACCACGCCCTTCTCGGTCGGGTAGTCGAGGAGGAAGGGCGGGCTCGCCACGTCGTAGCCCCACTGCTCGTGCGGCACCTGCTGGAAGTGCCAGCGCAAGCTGCCGGTCTTCACATCAAGGGCGACGAGACTCATCGTGTAGAGGTTGTCGCCGGGGCGCGTCAGGCCGAAATTCTGCGGCGCCGGATTGCCGGTGCCGAGATAGATCAGCCCGAGATCGGCATCGTAGGCCGGCGTCATCCAGAGCGAGCCGCCGCCGACCTTCCACGCTTCCCGGTGCTCGGGGGCGGCGGCCTTCTCCGCGGCGATGTCGCGGTGGAGCGGGATTCCGTCCGCTGTCTTCTCCGCGAAGCCACCCTCCCAGCCGTCAGCCTTGGTGACGTACCAGCGCCAGCGCTCCTCGCCGGTCTTCGCGTCGTAGGCGGCGAGCCAGCCGCGACGGCCATAGCCGCCTTCGATCCCGACCACCGCGCCGCCGTCGAGCCCGCCCTTCTCGTCCTCGACATGGAGGCCGTAGCCCGCCCCCGTCACGCCGACGATGACGAGGCCGTCGGCCACCAGCGGCGGCATCTTGAAGCCCAGGCGGCTCGAGCCCTGGACCGGCTTGTCGCCGAGGCTCGCCGCGAGCGCCGAGGCGGTCTCGGTCTCGCCCTCCTCCGGTCGCACCGCCTCGCGGTCCCAGACCAGCCGGCCGGTCTTCGCGTCGAGGGCGATCACGCGCCCGTCCATGGTCGCCTCGAAGACGAGGCCGCCCGCGACCGCCACGCCCCGGTTCGAGGGCGGCCCGAAGATTTTCTCCGTGCGCGCCCTGTGGGTGTAGGTCCACAGCGTCTTGCCGGATTTCGCGTCCAGCGCCGCGACGTGGTTGCCCGTGGTGGAGACGTACATCACGCCCTCGATCACCACCGGCTCGGCCTGGAAGTAGCCGGTGACGCCGGTCTGGAAGATCCAAGCCGGGCGCAGGCGGCCGACATTGCCGCGGTCGATCTGCGCCAACGGCGAGTGATGGGTGTTGCTGGCGTCGCGTCCGAAGGCCGGCCAGTCGCCGGACGGTCGGACCGTCTCCTGCGCGGATGCGTGCGCCGTCGGCAGTAGATTCGCCGCAAGGAACAGCAGGGCGGCAAGGCCGGCGCGTCCCCGATTCGGATGCGAGCGCCGGCGCTCGGCAAGCGTCTTCGTGCGGCGTGTCACTCTGCTTCTCCCGTGCTTCGATTCTTGGTTACGGCGGGGCGGCGATCCTGTCGAACGGCGAAAGCGCTTTCGGCGAAAGCGCTTTGGCCGCACGACTTTCTCGGACCCAACATCCGTCTGCGTGGTTCTTCCATCACAGACCGACCGCCGGCCTGCGCGACGGGCACCCGAGCGGCGGTTCCATCACTCGAGACGTGAGGACTTGATGCGAACCCTGATCCTGGCCGCGACGCTGGCCTTTGCCGGCTCGGCCTTCGCCCAGACCACGGCACCGACGGCGCCCCAGTCCGGTGCGCCCGTGGCGGGTGGCCAGAACAATACCGGTGCCGATACGAACGTCACCATCCCGCGCGGCAGCACCGGGGCGGACACGGTGCAGACCAATTCGGCCGCGGGCGGCAATGCCAACCAGCCCTCGCGCGCCGTGCCGCAGGGCAGCGGCGGCGGCGGAAGCGGCAGCGGCGGGGGCAACTGATCCGCGAAGACTTGAGCCGGGGCCGGCTCTCGTGCCGAGCCCGGTTCACCCGCGTGGCGCCATCCGCAGCTCGAACTGGGCGCCCTTGCCCGGCCTCAGCGTCAGGGTGCCATCGAGCTGTCGGGAAAGATTGCTGACGACGCGCATCCCGAGGCTCGCACGTGTTTTCAGCGGGTCGAAGCCCGGTGGCAGGCCGATGCCGTCGTCGCAGACCGAGACGGTGAGTCCGCCATCCTCGCGCATGACGGCTTCGACGCGGATCTCGCCGTGTCCGTCGGGATAGGCATACTTGATCGCGTTGGTGACGAGTTCGTTCACGAAGAGGCCGAGCGGAATTGCGAGATCGGCCGGCATGGTCACCGTCTCTGCGCGGCAGATCAAGGCATGGGCGCCCGCCGTCTCCGTGAGCTTTTCGCACAAGGCTTCGAGGAAGCCGGCCACGTCGATGCGCGTGAGGTCCGGCTGACGCCAGAGTTGGTCGTGGACCTGGGCCACCGCCTCGACGCGGGCCCGCGCGTCGGCAAGAGCGCTTTTCACGTCCTCGTTGTCGGTGCCGCGCGCCTGAAGCGCGAGAAGCCCCGCGACCACGGCGAGGCTGTTCTTGACCCGGTGGCTCATCTCGCGGCTCAGCAGGTCCTGCCGCTCCAGGGCGACCTTGAGCTGCGCCTCCGAGCGCTGCCGCTCGATCGCGCTGCCGAGCAGGTTGGCAAAGCCCTGCATGAAGGCGATGTCGGCAGGGCCGAACATGCCCTCGCGGGTATCATCCACCTCCAGGACGCCGTAATGCCCCTCGCGGTTGGTGATGAGCACGTTCACCGCACGGCGGATGCCATGGCTCGCCATCAGCTCCGGCGTGCGGAAGCGGGTCTCGTTCTCCAGATGGTTGGAGATGACGGGGCGGCCGGTCTTCAGGGCATAGCCCGCGGGCGAGGCGAGGTCGGCACCGACGATGGCCCGCCCGATACAATCCGGCTCCCAGCCGACGCCTGCGCAGACGAGCAGCATGTCCTGCGCCGGCTGATATTCGAGTGCCTTGCAGAACTGCGCGTCCATGCCCTCGGCGCAGAGTTCGGTCGCCCGCTGCAGCAGAGGCAGCAGTTCGGTTGCGCGCAGGGCCTCGACGCCGAAATCGGACAGGATCGCCTGCTGGCGCAACCGGAGGTCCAGAACCTCCGGTGAGATCTCGGTCATGCGGTCGTCTCTGGGTTCCCGAAATGCGGGCTCACGCGCGAACAATGCGCGGTTGCAGACGACGGTGTCGGCAATGTCGGAAGGTTGGGTGCGCGGAGGACAAAGGAAAGACTGGCGCGGACGGAAAGGCACGATCGCATCGCGCCTTCCCTCCGTAAATGCGATCGATGGAAATTCGCGGACGCGCCGCGTTCCGCTCAGGGCTTGGCGTCGAGGAGCTTTTCCGCCCGGGCGACGGCCGCCTCGCAGCCTGCGGTGTCGCCCTTCTTGTCGGCCGCCAGGGCCTCTTCCATGGCCACACGAGCCTGTTGCGCGTGCTCGCCGCCCTTGCCGGCCTCGGCGGACTTCTCCGGAGATGCGGTGCCCGTGTCGGTCTGACCGCCGGTGCCGGTCTGTCCCTCGCCCTCGCGCTGGGCGGCGACGGACTTGCCGCTCGACGCGGCCGAGATCGAATCCGACGCCTCGGACTTCGCCCGGCCGTTGAGCCCCGCGATCTTGTCCGAGCAGGGGGACGCGAGCGCCGGCCCGGCCAGCAGGATTCCGGCCAGCGACAGGCCGAGGGTGAGGCGGGCGGTGGATGTCATGAAGGGTGGGTCCTCGTGCAACACAGATGCCTGTGAAAGTCGCGAGGCGCCCGAGGGTTGCCGCTTACGCCAACCCTCGGACGCCTCGAATTTCGGCCGACGCCCTCCCCCGGCGAAGGAGACGAGCGTCGGCCGGCGACCTCAGGTGCTGAGCTGGTCGCGCAGCGGCAGTTCGCGCACCCGGCGTCCGGTGGCGGCGAAGACCGCGTTGGCGATGGCCGGCGCGACCGGGGGAACGCCCGGCTCACCGACGCCGCCGAGCGGGCTGTTAAAGTCGTTCGAGGGTACGAGATGCACCCGCACCACCTTCGGGGCGGCGTCGATGCGCAGAACCTCGTAGCCGTCGTAGTTGGACTGCTCGGCCCGGCCGTTCTTGAAGGTGATCTTCGAGGTGAGCGCGAGGCCCATCCCCATGACCACCGCGCCCTCCATCTGCGAGCGGACGCGCTCCGGGTTCACCTGCGGCCCGCAATCGACGGCGATGTCGATGGCGTGGACCTTCACCTGACCCTTGTCGTCCACCTCCACCTCGGCCGCGACCGCGGTGTAGGTCACGAAGCTGTAGTGGCCGGCGATGCCGAGACCCCGACCCTTCTCCAGCTTGCGGCCCCACTTGGCGCCGTCGGCCACCGTCTCGATGACGCGGCGCAGGCGGCCGGTATCGACGGGGTAGTGCTTGGGATCCTCGCCGTAGTTCCAGACGTCGCCGATCTCGGTCGGGTCGATCTTCCGGGCGGGGCCGATCAGTTCGAGAAGGTAATCCTTCGGGTCGCGGCCCGCGGCATGGGCGAGTTCGGCCACGAAGGACTGGATCGCGAAGGCGTGCGGGATGTTCGAGACCGAGCGGAACCAGCCGATCCGGGTATGGGCGCTGGCTTCCGGGTTCTCGAACCGCAGGTTCTTCAGCGCCAGCGGGTTGTTGACGAGGCCCATGCCGAGCTCGAAAGGCAGCTCGTGCTTCGGGTCGGGCGCGAAGATCGAGCCGATCGTCGGCGCCACCGAGCGGTGGAGCCACGCCACCGGCATACCCTTCTCGTCGACGCCCGCCTCGATCCGCTCGACCGAGATGGTGTGATAGTAGCTGTGCTGGATGTCGTCCTCGCGGGTCCAGACCAGCTTGACCGGCTGACCGTCCATGGCCTGCGAGCAGAGGGCGGCCTCGACCACGTAGTCGGGCTTCGACTTGCGGCCGAATCCGCCGCCGAGCAGCGTGACGTTCACCCGAACCTTGTCGGCGGGCAGGTTGAGGCGCTTGACCACCCGGTCATGGGCGGCCTGGGGCCCTTGGGTGCAGGCCCAGATCTCGCAGGCGCCATCCTTGATGCGGGCGACCGCGGCCGGCGGCTCCATCGGTGCCTGGGCGAGGTGGGGCACGAAGTACTCCGCCTCGAACTTCGCCTTGGCGGTCCTCATCGCCGCATCGACGTCGCCGGCCACGCGCACGACCTTGCCGGGCGCGCGGGCGGCCTTCTCCAGCTCCTTGCGGAAGGCGGTGGTGTCGTAGGAGGCGTTCGGGCCGTCATCCCAGGTGATCTTGAGGGCCTCGCGGCCCTTCATCGCGGCCCAGGTGTTCTTGGCGATCACCGCGATGCCGCCCAGCGGCATGAACTCGGACGGGATCTCACCGCCCTCGATCTTGAGGATCTTGACGACGCCCGGGACCTTCTTGGCCTCGGTGTCGTCGAACGAGACGACCTTGCCGCCGTAGACCGCGGGGCGCGCGACCAAGGCATAGAGCATGCCGTCGAGCTTCACATCGAGGGCGTAGATCGCCTTGCCGGTGGTGATGTCGCGGTTGTCGATCAGGCCGATCTTACCCTTGCCGATGTAGCGGAAGGCTTCCGGCTTCTTGAGCTGCACGCTCTCGCGGGCCGGCACCGGCAGGGCGGCGGCCGCCTCGGCGACGTCGCCGTAGCCGAGGGTACGGCCCGACTTGGCGTGGGTCAGGACGTGGTTCTCGGCCTTCACCTCACCCGCGGGCACGCCCCAGTGCTTGGCGGCGGCCTGGATCAGCATCAGCCGCGCGGCAGCACCGGCATGGCGGAAGTGCTGGAAGAAGTGGCGGAGCGAGCGCGAGCCGTCGGTGTCCTGGTTGCCGAAATGAGTCTCCTCACCCCAGGCCTGGACCACCTTCACTTTCGACCAATCGGCCTCCAGCTCGTCGGCGACGGTGAAGGCGATCGAGGTGCGAACGCCCTGGCCCATCTCGGAGCGGTGGTTGGTGACGGTGACGGTGCCGTCCTTGGCGATCGCGACGAAGACCTTCGGATCGTCGCGCCAGCCGTTCGGCATGCCGTCGGCGCCGAACTTCTTCGCCTTCTGCTCCTCGGTCTGGCCCTCGTCGGCCTTGGCGCGGTCCGAGAGCGAGAGGGCGAGCACCAGGGCACCCATGCCGCCGAGGATGCCGCGGCGGCTGACATTGTCGATCCGGACCGGGCCGGCGGCGTTCTGGGAGGCGGCGAGTTCGGCCATCAGTTTTGCTTCGTGGATCACAGGCTGTCTCCCTTGGAAGCGGGCGCCTGACCGGCAGCCTGATGGATCGCGGCGCGGATGCGCGGATAGGTGCCGCAGCGGCAGATATTGCCGCTCATGGTCTCGTCGATCTGCTGGTCGGTCGGCTTCGGGCTGTCCTTGAGGAGGGACGCTGCCTGCATGATCTGGCCGGTCTGGCAGTAGCCGCACTGGGCGACGTTGAGGTCGCGCCACGCCACTTGGACCGGGTGGTTGCCGTCGGGCGAAAGCCCCTCGATCGTCGTGATCTCCTGGCCCTCCGCCGCGGAGACGGGGGTGATGCAGGCCCGCGCGGCGGTGCCGCCGAGATGGACCGTGCAGGCGCCGCACTGGGCGATGCCGCAGCCGAACTTGGTGCCGGTGAGGCCGAGTTCGTCGCGCAGGTACCAGAGCAACGGCATCTCGGGATCGCCGTCGAAGCTGCGTTCGGCTCCGTTGACCGTGAGTTTTATCATCGCTGTCATCTGCCGTTTCAGAATGGAGGGCGCGCGAGCGGAGGGAATGCCCGCCCGGCGGCCGGATCGATCTACCGTTCCCCAGGGATGCCGTACCGGGACCGGCCCGAAGCCCGACAGGCGGGTGGGCGGTGCCGTGGCGACCGGTTTCACGGGCGACGCCGTCCGGCTCTTGGTTCGTGCCTGCCGTCGGCCGCAGCCGTTTCGCTGCGCCGCGACGATGCGGAGGCCGCAGGACGGCCTCGACTGCATTTCTTATCTGGAATTAATCAGAACTGGGACGCTCTGGCAATCGCGCGACCCGGCTGTGTCCGTCGCATCGGCGTCCCGAGGCGTCGATCGGCCGTACCCCGAGCGATCGCTCGGAATCGTCTGTGCGGTCGCGCACATCTGGGTTGTATCAAATGCTGGCCCCGCCCCGTTCTCAGCGGCGCTCGTGCTCGAGCTTCACGGCGGCGGGCAGGGCCGTGTACCACGCGGCATAGGGCGTGTTGGCGATCATGCGCCGGTTGAGGTCGGGCGTTCCGTCCGTCCACCAGACGGGGCCGCGTTCGCCGAGCCCGTGCTTGGCGGCATCGACGGCCGCGCGGGCATGCACGAGTGCCGCTTCGTCGCCGGAGCGCTTGGCCGCGCGCACCCCGCGGCGAGCATCCATCAGGTCGCGGACCAAGCGGTCGCGCTGCAACGGTTCGAGATCCGGCCGATGGCGCCGCCACAGCCGGCCGTGCACGACGATGTAGCGCCCATCCGGCGTTTCCAGCACCCGCATCGCCGCTCCCTCGCCTGGATCTCAGGATGCCCCGTCACCGATCCCGAATCCTCCGACCGCGACCGTCCAGCGGAGGTTGCCCGAGAGGGACCGAGACGGGGACGCTTGTCCCACGTGAAGGTTCCGGGGCGGCATCTCAGGCGAAGTCGCCGACCTTGTCGGCGACGACGTCGGGCGCCGTGACCGAGGCGTGGCCCGCCTGCCAGAGCCGGTGATCGTCCGAGCCCGATTCGTGCGGGTTGCTGTCCGCCCCCTCGCGCCGCTCGGCAGCCCGGCGGCCATCGAGATAGGCAGGCTCGTTGGTCTCGTCCCAGTCGATGCCAGTGCCGATACCGTCCATGGTGCCCCTCCGCTCGCGACCTGCAGCCTCCGCGCCCTCGGAATGTATCGCTGCCCGCGCTGATGGCGAGGGGCGCGCTGGAGCAACCGCACCGCGCTGCCGGCCAAGCGAGGTTTGCGTTCGGGCGTGGTTCACTTAAGCCGCGCTGGGTGTCTCTCAGCAAATTCCCGCCCCACCGTCAGGCCCGAAGGGGTAACGGTCGGTGATCGGGAGTCTTGAAAGGCACGCTGAGGCTGCCTCCCGCCGGAGACGGGACGGGGTGGCGCGCGTTTCATGCGTGAATCCGCACGGCCGGCCCTGTCGGCAGGATCACCCAACACCGAGTACGGCCCCGAGGACGCCCGATGAGTCGCCTGGACGAACTGAAGAACGACCCCGCCTTCCGCCAAGCCGTGCTCGCGGTGCGCGGCGCGGCCAGCACCCTGAGCGGGCGGGCGATGACCCTCGAGGAGGCCGAGCTGCTGGTGAGCTTCGCGCTCGCCACCTACGCCAATGCCGGCGGCCTCGCGGAGCCGAGCCTGAGCCGGCTCGCGCGCTTCGCCGGCAAGGTCGAGCCCCATGAGAGCTTCGAGAGCATGATGAAGCACTGAGGCCAGCTCAAGCGCATTCCGACGAAGTGGTCACCGGTTCGTCGAAAGACTGCGCGTCACAACCACGGGCTGGAGTCATATTCGGCCTGATGCAATGGGGTCGGATACGGCCCGAGGGGGGAAACGAGCCCCCCTTGCTCTTGATTGTGCCCTTGCCTCTTGGTTTCAGCCGAACGCGCCGACCTCGTGCTGGATGATCCCCGAGATCTCCCGCACCCGCTCGAACATCCGCCGGATCGGGCCGAACAGCGTGTTGTGCTCGGTCTCGTAGGTGCCGACGTCGCGCGGGCCCGGCGGCTCGCCGAAGTTCAGGCCGAGCGTCGGGTCGGGGGTCACGGGGTAGATCTCGTCGAGCAGCTTCAGGCAGCCGTCGATGTCGAGGCGCAGGAAGCGCTCCAGCAGCGCCTCGCGGGTCAGGCCCGCCTGCGGGCGGAAGCTCGGAATGTGGGCGGCCAGGAACCAGATCCGGTGGATCAGCGCGAGGCGGATCGCGTGGAGCAGGGCCAGCCGGGTCGACATCGCCGCCAGATCCGGCGCCGCGGCCTGGAGCAGAAGCCCGTCGCGGGTGAGACGACCGAACAGGCGGCGCAGGTCGGGCGAGAGGTTCAGCCGCTCCAGCGCGGCGGCGATGGTGACGAGCTCGTCGCGCCGCGCGTCGCGCCGGGTGCGCCGGGCCCGCTCCAGCCACACGGCCGGATCGAGCGTGTCGATATAGGCGCGCATGACGTCGAGGTCGCCGACGCTGGCGGCGTGCTGCACGAGGCGGAAGGCGCGGGAGAAGCGCACCGAGTTCGTCCGCATATGCCGGAACAGCTCCGGCGCCCGGTGCGCGGCGCGGCCGACGCCGTGCAGCGAGTTCGCGAGATAGCCGAGCTGCTGCAGGATCGCGTTGTTGGGGATCGCCCGCATCTGCCGCGGATGGGTGATCGCGGCCGGGCCCCCGCCATCCGACTGGCGCGCCACGGGGCGCGAGCCGGTGCGGTCGATCAGGCTCGGGCCGAAGGTGCCGAGAAGGGCGGCGTAGCCGCGATCATCGACCAGGGTTTCCATGTCCTGGCGGACAACGCGGAAGAACTCGGCGGCGAAGTCGGCCTCCTCGTAGATCGGGTCCGTGGTGGGTGCGGCGGCCCGGTCGTTGAGCGCGTAATCGGCGAAGGCGTCGTCCTCGGTCAGCGCGTCGGCGAAGACGTGCTCGGCGATGCGCGCCACCGAGGCGCCCGCGAGTTCGGGCGAGCCGAACATCAGGTAGCCGTCCGAGCCCTGGAAGCTCGATTCGAGCCGCTCGCGCATGCCCGCCTTCGCGTTGCGCTGGCGCGAATCCTCCGGCGCGAGATAGGCGAGGCGGTCGCGGAGGCTCGTTGGGTGGGCACCCCGGCCGATCGATTCGCCGTGGGTGTCGAAGATGACGAGTTCGATGTCGGAGAGCCCGTTCTGCGTCATCAGCTCGGTGATGCGCAGGCGCAGCCGCTCGATCCAGAAGGTGGCCGCCAACTGGCCGACATAGCGCCCGGAATCCGAGTAGCCGAACTGGACCGAGAGCCGGCCGAGGCGCTTGAGGTGGTTGCGCCAGTGCGGGTTGCGCAGGGCGTCGTCGAGGACGCGGATGCCCTGTTCGAGCGCGCTTGCGGTCTCGAACAGCGGCGTGATCTCGAGCTTATCCGAGATGCCGTAATGGCGCGCGAGCCAGAGCGCGGAGAGCAGGGTGTAGCCGGTCTCGGTCTCGGCGATGAGGAAGCGCACCGGGTGCGTGCCGTCGACATGCTTGAGGATCTGGGTGATCGTCATCATCAGCCGCGCGGCCGAGGCGCGCTCAGCGGCGAGCGCTCCGAAATCGACGGGCACGGGGCGCACGTCGTTGAGCAGCGTGTTGATCGCCGAGAGGTGCGAGCGGCGCTGCGCCGCGTCGGTCGGCTCGCCCTCCAGATCGATGACCCGGCGCACCGCGTTGTGGATCTGGCTGGCGTTGAGCCGGAAATGCGGCAGGGCGTTCGAGAGGCCGTGGGCGGCAATGCCTGAGCGCAGCACGGCGATGGCGCGGCGGTCCGCATCGGTCTCGGCGGCGCCGATCGCCGCGGCCAGCCCGGCCAGGATCGGCCCGGCATCGGTCTGCGCGCGCTCGCGCTCGATGATGAGGGCCAGCGCGAAGCGGTGGACCGCTTCCAGCGAGGGCTTGGTGCCGAGCAGCGGCGCGCCCGCGAGCTGACGCTCGACGGCGTCCCGCGCCCCCGCGGTCAGCTCGCGCACCACGCGGGTGGCCGGCACGTCCGGCAGGTCGCGCATCAGCCGGTCGAACTGCATGCGCTTGGAAATCAGCCGGTAGCGCATCGTGTCCCACCAGCCGATATCGGTGCGACCGTCGGTGTCGCAGCCGACCCAGCTCGCGATGGCCAGCGGCTTGGGCACCAGCTCGGTCCAACGATCCGGCCAGCGGGCGCGGGCGGCATCGAGGATCGCGCCGTTGAAGGCGTCGATCGCCGCACGGCCGTGGTTGGCGGCGACGCAGGCCTGCTCGAATTCGTCGTCGAGGCTGATCTGCGGATCGGGCCGGGTTGAGCGGGCGGCGGCTTCGCCGATGATCGGCGCGCGCCGGTCGGCATCGGCGAGCGAGGCGGCCCGCGCGATCAACTCGGCCACGGCCCGCGGCATGCCGAAGGTGGGGTGCGCCGTGAACACCGCCGCAAAAGCGGTGCGGCCGACGCGCTCGCGGAACGCGTCGAAATCGCCCGAGCCCCGCGCCACCGCCGCCACGAGCCGGTTCGCGACCTCCACCGCGGGCGCCGCCTCCCCCGTGGCGGCTTCGGTGTCGAGGCCGACATAGGCGCGCAGCCGCTCAGCCCTGTCTGTCAGCGCCCGCCGCCGCAGGGTGGCGAGCAGGGCGTCGAGATCCGATTCCCCGATCTCGTCCCGGTCGAGCCGGCGGGTGATGGCGAGCGTGACGGCGAGAACGGGGTTGCGGAACGGGTCCTCGCTCGCCTGCTCGCGGGTGCGGGCGACGAGGTCGAGAAGCTCGGCTTCCAAATCGCGATCCGTGGGCCGTGCGGACGCGGCGGTCGGGTGCCCGGACGTCGGCATCGAGGCGTTCGGCATCGAGGATTGCGGCGGGCCGGAGCGGGGATCTTCGAGGGGCATCGAGCGTTCCTGGGCGTGAGCGGCCGGTGACCGTCGGACGGCGTCGACCACGCGGTTCTCACCCTTCGGCCCGAGACGCAAGGACCGTTCCGGCAAGGGGGGTAGACGGGGATGTGGAGGGAAGACGTGTCGGCGTGATCGCGCGGCTCGATTGCGAAAAGTGCCGCCAACCCTGGCCCTCTCCCCGCTCGCTGCCTCGGCAAGGCCGAAGCCTCCTGCGCGTGCAACGGCTTGCGATCCGGTCTAAGGTCGGGACGATCATGGAAACCCTGGTGATCCTTGCCGCGGCGGCGGCGACCCTGCTCGCCTGCGTCTTCGTGGTAACGCTCTCCAAGGGGCCGCGCCGGCCGCCCCTGCGCCTTCCCCGCGAGGAGGAATGGGCCGACGATGCGGATGCCGTCGTGAAGGCGCTGATCCCGTCTCAGCCGAGCCTGATCGACCGCGGGGCGCAGGTGCTCGATGCTCGCGTTCTCGACGACCCGATCCGCGATGGCGATCTCATTGACGGTCACGTCATCGACGGCGAAACGGTCGATGCGCCCGAGGGCGGAGAGCCTCGAACGTTTCAAGCGGAAGAACTCGATAGCCGGATGCTCGATCAACTTCTCGACCAGCAGAACCAAGTGCTGAAGCAGACGCTCGAGCCGGACCCGCTCCCGCCCTCCGAGGCGAAGGACCGGGCGGCCCGATGAGGCGGGTCGGCCTGCTCGCCGCCCTCGCGGCGGCCTGGACGGCGCTCGTCCCCGGCCTGATTTCCAACGTCGTGGCACAGGACGAGGCGGCCCCGGCGCCCGCCGAGGCGGTGCCGGAGGCGCCCAAGCGCAAGGTACGGCCCAAGCCCCGCCCGAAGCCGCAGGCCAAACCCGCGCCGGCCCGGACCGAGCCCGCGACGTCGGCCGACACGCCGCCCGCCGAACCGGCCGCGAACCCGATTCCCTCCGCTCTCCCCTCGCCCACGGGGATGAACTTTGCCGCGCCGCCGGTCGCCTGCGATCCGGGACAGGCTGTCCGCTATCAGGGCGACAAGAATACCGAGCTGTGGGTGACCCGCAGCGGCCGCATCACCATCGACAACCCCCTGCGTCCGCTGACGCCCGATGTGACCCGCGTGCTGCAGGTCGTGGTCGCCGGCAAGGTCGCCACCGCCTACGGGCCGGACCTGCTGTCCCTGCGCCGGGGCGCGTCGCCGGCCACGCTGGAGGGGACCATCGGCGGCCGGATCCAGTGGGACGCCTCCCTCGTGGCCCTCCCCGACAGCCTGCCGATCAACGCGGAAACGGGCACGCCCCTGGCCGAGCTGCGCTTCCGCGAATGCGGCACCGCGCCCTCGGGCAGGCTCCTGCCGCCGCCGAAGGCCCGCCGCATGGCGCCGACCCCCGAAGCGGTCGCAGCGGAGGCGGAGAAGGCGGAAAAGGCGGCCAAGGCCGCCGCGCAGGCGGCCGCGAAAGCCGCGAGCGTGGGCCGGGCGGTGCAGCCCCCGGCCGGCGGCGCCCCGCAAAATCTCACGCCGCCGCGGGCGCCGGGCTCGGCCTTGCCGCAGGGAGCGATTCCCTGAGCGGACCCGTGATCCTCGTGGTGGGCGGGGCCGGCGCCTTCGGGGCGCGGCTCGTCGCCGGGCTCGCTGCGACCACCGATCTGCGCGTGATCGTCGCCGGCCGCGATGTCGCCAAGGCGGAGGTCGTGGCTCGCACGCTGCCGGATGGACGCGGGCGGGCGGCACGCCTCGACGCGACCGAGGCGGATGCGGCGCAGTTGCGGGCGCTCGGCGCGACGGTCGTGGTGGACGCCGCCGGGCCGTTCCAGGGCGGGGCGCCGGTGCTCGCCCGCGCGGCGATCGAGGCCGGCCTGCCCTATCTCGATCTCGCCGACGGCCGCGACTTCGTGGCGGCCTTTCCCAGGCTCGATGCAGCAGCGCAGGGCAAGGGCGTCGTCGCGCTGACCGGCGCCAGCTCGACCCCGGCCCTGTCGAATGCGGCGCTCGATGCGCTCACCGCGGGCTGGCGCACGGTCGAGACGGTGCGGGTCGCCATCGTGCCGGGCAACCGGGCGCCCCGCGGCCTCTCGGTGATGCGGGCGATCCTCTCCTATGCCGGGCAGCCGGTGCGGGTGCTGCGTGCCGGAACGTGGCAGAACCGGCCCGGCTGGGGCCTGCTCGGCCGGATCGCGGTGCCGGGCCTCGGCCGGCGCTTCGCCAGCCTGTGCGAGACGCCCGACCTCGACATCCTTCCCGCCCGTTTCCCCGCCTTGCGCACGGCCCTGTTCCGCGCCGGGCTCGAACTGCCCCTGCTGCATCTGGGCCTGAGCCTCGCGAGCCTGCCGGTGCGCTGGCGGCTGCTGCCCTCGCTCGTGCCCCTCGCCCGCCCCTTCCTGGCGATCGCCGGCTGGCTCGACCGGTTCGGCAGCGACCGGGGCGGCATGAGCGTCGAAGTTCTGGGAACGGACGCGACCGGCCGGCCGGTCCGCGCCGTGTGGAGCCTCGTCGCGGAAGCCGGCGACGGGCCCTATGTCCCGACCCTGCCCGCGCTCGCCGCGATCCGCCGGCTCACCGATCCGTCCGCCGCGGCGATCCCGCCCGGTGCCCGCCCCTGCGTCGGCGTGCTCCCGCTCGCGGCGATCGAGGCGGAGATGGCGCGCCTCTCGATCCGCACTCGCTGCGACACCGATCACCCCGTGCCGCTGTTCGAGCGCGTGCTCGGGGATGGGTTCGCGCGGATGCCCGACGCGGTGCGCCTCTTGCACGGCGCGGTGGGCGATGGCGCCTTTTGCGGCCGGGCCGCGGTGGTGCGCGGGCGCGGCCCCCTGGTCGCCCTCGTTGCCGGGCTGTTCCGCTTGCCGCCCGCCCTGGAGGATGGGCCGATCCGCGTGACGATGGAGCCCGACCTCGACGCCGGTTCGGAACGCTGGACGCGCCATTTCCCGAGCCGCCGCTTCTCCAGCCGGATGCGGCGCGCCGGCCCCGACGGGAGCGGGCGGGTGCGCGAGCGTTTCGGCCCGTTCGCGATGGATCTCGCGGTGAGGGCCCATGCCGACGGGCTCGACATGGCGGTGACGGGCTGGCGGCTCGGCCCGCTTTCCCTGCCGCGGTTCTTGCGGCCGACGACGCAGGCGAGCGAGCGGGTCGATGCGCAGGGCCGCTTCCGCTTCGACGTGGCCCTGTTCCTGCCGTTCCTGGGGCTGCTCGTGCATTATCGCGGTTGGCTGGTCCGCTGCGACGAGAGGGAAGAAGAAACGCCATGAGCGACACGCTGACGGCCGCGCAGGTGATCGATACCCTGGGGTTGAAGCCCCATCCGGAGGGCGGGCATTTCCGCGAGACGTTTCGCGACCCCCGCACGGTCGAGGGGCGCTCGGTCGGCACCGCGATCTACTACCTGCTCGGCCTCGGCGAGACTTCGGCCTGGCACCGGGTGGATGCGGCCGAGATCTGGCACTGGCATGCCGGCGCGCCGATGGTGATCACGATGAGCCCCAACGGCCACGACGCCTCCGCCCACCATCTCGGGCCCGACCTCCTGCGCGGCCAGCGTCCGCAGATCGTGGTCCCCGCGGGCCACTGGCAGACCGCGACGAGTCTGGGCGCCTGGACGCTCGTCGGCTGCACGGTCTCGCCGGGCTTCGCGTTCTCCGGCTTCGAGATGGCGCCCGAGGATTGGCGCCCGACGCCGCGGCGCTGACGGGCACCGGAGGAACCGCCCGGCGGGCTGTTCCATCTTGAGTTGATGACACCATGCCGCGGCACGGAACGCGAGAGTCGGGCGTTGCCGGTCAAGGCCCCGACGCCTTCGACCTTTGCCAGGAGACCTCCGTTTGCGCATTCCCGCTAACTCCCGCCGCCTGTTCCTGGCCGGAGGAGCCGCCGGCCTCGGCGCCGCCATCGCCGGCAGCCGCGCCGCCGCGCAGGGCGGCGGGAGCGGTATCCCGACCGGGCCGGTCGGGCGGCCCGAGCCGACGCTGGAGGCGGAGCCGCCCCTCCCGCTCGACCGCCAGGTCGGCTGGGCGGTGGTCGGCCTCGGTGACTATGCGCAGGGCTATGTCCTGCCCGCCCTCGCCCGTGCCCGCCGCTCGCGGGCGGTCGCCCTCGTCTCGGGCAGCGCCGAGAAGGCGAAGGGCGTGGCCGCGCGCTACGGCGTCAAGGAGAGTGCGCTCTACGGCTACGACACCATGAGCCGGCTCGCCGAGAACGACGCGGTCGGCGTGGTCTACATCGTCACCGCCAATTCCACCCATGCCGAGCTGACGGTGAAGGCGTTCGAGGCGGGCAAGCACGTCTTCTGCGAAAAGCCGATGGCGAACTCGCCGGCCGAGTGCCAGCGGATGATCGACGCCGCCAAGGCCGCCGGCCGCAAGCTGATGATCGCCTACCGGGCGCATTGGGAGCCGCACAACCTCCGCGCCAAGGAGATGCTCGACGCGGGCGAACTGGGACAGGTCTGGTTCGCGACGTCAGACCATCACCGGCCCCTCGACCCCGCGCTTCCCCGCGACCAGTGGCGGATGAAACGATCGGTGGCCGGCGGCGGCTCGCTCGTCGATATCGGGATCTACAGTCTCAACGGGCTGCAATGGTTCTTCGGCGAGAGCCCGAACGCCGTCGCGGCGTCGATGCAGGCACCGCCCGATGATCCCCGCTTCGCGGAGGTCGAGAACGTGTTCACCGCCGAACTCGCCTTCCCCTCGGGCCGGCGGGCGACGATGTCCTCGGGCTATACGGCCAACAAGAAGCGGATCGACCTCTGGGGCGACCGGCTCGTCGCCACCCTCGATCCGGCCACCGCCTATCAGGGCAACCGCCTCGTCGTCTCGAACGCGAAGCGGGCAGAGGAAATTCTGACGAAGGAGACGAGCGCTGCCCAGTTCACCGGCGAGATCGACCATTTCTCGCAAGCCGTGACGGAGGGCGCGGCGATCAGCACGCCGGGCGAGATGGGCCTGCGCGACGTGCGCCTGATCGAGGCGCTCTACTGGGCCGCCCGCGAGCGCCGCTGGCTCGATCTCAACCCGGACATGACCGTGCGCGGGGCCTGACCTGTCTCTCACGCCCCCCTACGCCACCGCACCCGGACGGGGCACGTTCGCTGATCGGGCGTTGTTCGAGACACTCTGACACCCTGCGGAGCCGAACGATGCCGTTTCTCATCGCCGCCGCGGCCGCCATCGCCGGCATCCTCAACACAGTGCAGTCGGGCGCCAACGCCTCTCTGAACAAGGCGCTCGATCAGCCGATCCTCGCGGCCCTTGTCGTCACCGCGGCCAATGTCGCGGTCTATCTTGCGGCCGCGCCCTTCATCGGGATCGGCTGGCCGGGGAGCCAGCGGCTTGCCGGCGTGCCGTGGTGGGCGTGGCTCGGTGGGGCGATGGGTGCAACCTACGTGCTCGCCACGATCTTCATCGCCGAGCGGCTGGGGGCGGCGGTGTTCACCGGCATCACGGTGACGGCCGCCATCGTCACCTCGGTTCTGCTCGATCATTTCGGCTGGGTCGGGTTTGCCCAGCACACCGCCGACCCCTGGCGCATCCTCGGCTGCGCGCTGATGATCGGCGGCCTCGTCCTCATCTGCCTGCGCTGACGCGGCGGCCCGTCTCCGCCAGGAAGCGCCTTGCCGGATCGCGTCACGCCGAGATCGGCCAGAAGCCGCGCGTCGAGACCGGACAGGTCCTCCGCGATCGGCTCACCCCGCCCGTCGCGCGAGGCCCCCGGCCGGTATCGGTGCCATCCGGCCGCGAGGCGGGCGATCCCCCGCTGCAGGGTCCGTTCCAAGCGTCCGATCATGGCTGCCTCCGCTGTTGCGACGGACAGAATGGGGCGTGTCGCGCGATGAATCGAACGAATTGATCTCACGGAAACGATGAGGAATGCTCATCGGAAGGACGAAGCTGCCGCAGCAGGATCATCGCCGCCGTGAATGCGCTCAATCCGTCGAACCTCGATCTCGATCTCATCCGTACCTTCGTGACGATCTGCGAGGCCGGCACCTTCGCCCGCGCGGCCGAGCGGGTCGGGCGCACGCCCTCGGCGATCAGCCTTCAGGTCAAGCGTTTGGAGGCGCGTCTGGGCCGGGCGCTGTTCCTGCGCCAGCCGCGCGCCGTCGTGCCGACGGCGGACGGCGAGGCGCTGCTCGGCCTCGGCCGGCGCCTGCTCGCCTTGAACGATGAGGTGGTGACCTTCTTCGACGCGCCGCCGATGGAGGGGCGGGTGCGCTTCGGCGCGCCCAACGATTCCGGCCTGTTCGCCCTGCCGGCGATGTTGCGCCGGTTTGCCGCCACCCATCCGCAGGTCGAGGTCGATGTCCGGCTCGATGCGAGCCGCCTTCTGGTGGAGGCCATCGCCGACGGCGCGCTCGATCTCGTGCTCTATGCCGGCCGCTTCCCGTCGAACCGCGCGGCGCAGGTGGTCCATTCGGAGGATCTGGTCTGGGTCGGCCTGCGCGGCGGCCTCGCCGAGGCGCGCCGCCCCTTGCCGCTCGCGCTCTGCCAGAGCGGCTGCACGTGGCGGGCGGCGGCGCTCGACGCCCTCGATCAGGCGGGCATCGCCTACCGGGTCGCCTATACGAGCGAGCATTGCCAGGGACAGATCGCGGCGGTGGAGGCGGATCTCGCGGTGGCGCCGCTCCCCCTGAGCGTCGCGCGGCCACCCTTCCAGCGGATCACGGCCCTGCCGCCGCTCGGCAGCTACGACGTGCTGATGCGCCTGCGCGACGGTGCCGGGCCGGCGGCGCGGGCGCTCGCGGGCCATGTGGCGGACAGTGTTCGCGATCTTCCCGGCCTCGGCAGCCGGCTCTTCGCCTGGACGCTTTGATCTTCGGGTGGGAGCCCATCGCGATAACGCGATGGGTGCCTTCCGTCAGGCGCCGCGCGGGCGGAGCGATACGGTCCCCGCTTCGATCAAGCGGCGATCAGAGCGTCACGAGGATCTTCCCGAATACCTTCCGCGATTCCAGGCGCTCCAGGCCGCTGGCGAAATCGGCGAGCGGCAGCACCGTGTCGATGACCGGGGTCAGGCCGGCGGCCATCTTGTCGAGGCTCTGGCTCATATTGGCGATGCGGCAGCCGAACGAGCCGGTGATGCGGTATTGCTGCTGGAACAACTGCATCAGGTTCATCTGCACCGAGACGCCCGAGGTCGAGCCGCAGGTGACGAGCCGCCCGCCGCGCTTCAGGCAGAGCAGCGAGCCGTTCCACGTCTCGGCGCCGACATGCTCGAACACCACGTCCACGCCCTTGCGCTTGGTCAGCCGCCGCACCTCACCCTCGAAGCGCTCCTCGCGGTAGTTGACGACGTGGTCGGCACCGAGCGCCTTCGCCTTCTCACCCTTCGCGTCGTCGCCCACCGTCGTGTAGACGGTGCAGCCGATCGCCTTGGCCATCTTGATCGCCGCCGTGCCGATGCCCGAGCCGCCGGCATGGACGAGGATCGACTCGCCCGGCTCCAGCCGCGCGTTGTCGAACAGCATGTGCTGCACCGTGCCGAAGGCGATGCCGGCGCAGGCCGCCTGGACGTGATCGACGCCGCCCGGCACCCGCACCACGAGGCGGGCCGGCAGGTTCACCCGCTCGCGGGCGAAGCCGTCGAGATGGAAGCCCATCACGCCCGAGACGTCCTCGCAGAGGTTGTCGCGGCCCTCCTGGCAGGCGCGGCACCGGCCGCAGGTCAGCGCGCCGTAGGGCACGACCGCATCGCCGACGGAGAGCCCCTCGACGCCCTCGCCGACCGCCGCGATCTCGCCCGCCGCCTCCGCGCCGACGGTCAGCGGCAGCTTGCGCTTGGCGAAGGCCATGCCGCGAAAGCCCCATACGTCGATGAAGTTGAGGCCGACCGCCCGGACCCGGATCTGCACTTCGCCCGGCCCCGGCGCGGGCGGCGGCTCGACCTCGGTGAGGCGCAGATCTCGGTCGCCGAAGAGCTGGAGGGCTTGCATCAGGATCGAACTCGTCTGGCGTTGAGGGATGGGCGCAGCGTACGAACCGGGCCCGGCCGGGGTCGCCCGACGCCGTACCGCGAAACAGCGGGCACCGGGAGCCCCCTCCAGCTCCGGCGCATCGACGACGCGCTGACCGGTTCGGGCGCCTCCCGGTTCGAAGGACGGTTCCTCTCGATCCCGTCCGACACCGTTGCGTGATTGATACAGAACGCTAGGTGACTTTTGGATCGGAGCATGTCTTTCACATAAGGATGTGTCGAGTAGGCAGCGAATGGCCAACCGGTGCGGGAATGTCCGCGCGTATTCGTGCTTACGATTGGGCACGGACACCTCTTGGTGCCATTGCTGATTGGCCGCAGAGCTTGAGGACGATGGTCGAGTTGATGCTCGGCTCTCCTTTGCCGGCCGCGATCGCCTGGGGACCTGAACTTACGGTAATCCATAACGACAGTTTCGACGCGATCGACAACTTCAGCGATCCGCCACCCCTTGGCCGCCCGTTCACGAAAGTCTGGCCAAAGCCGGAAAGCGACGGCATCGTCCACTCGATACGACAGGGGCAGGCTCGTCAGATCATTGATCGCTACTGGGAGCTGCCTGCGCGGCCGGAGCGACCCTTCGGCTGGTTCACGTCTCAGTGGACGCCCTTGCGGGACGAAGCGGGAGGCTTCGCCGGGTTCTATCTCTCGGCCTTCGAGACGACCGATCGCGTCCTCGTCGAGCGGGCCTTGCTCGAGCGCGAGGAGCAGCAGGCCTTCGTGCTCGGCCTCAGCGACGCGCTGCGCCCCCTGGCCGATCCGCTCGAAGTCCAGGCCGTGGCCTGCCGCTTGCTCGGTGAGCACCTTCAGGCCGACTACACGTACTACCTCAACCTGTACGAGGCGGAGGGTTTCGCGATCATCGCACAGGATTTTGCGCGCGCAGGTCTCCCCTCGCGAGCCGGGAAATATCCCCTCAGCCTCGTCGGTTGGGCGATGCCCCATCAGCGTCAGGGCCAGCCGATCGCGATCACGGACGTGCAGACATCCCCCCTGGTCCCGGACGACTGCCGGGAGAAGGTGCTGGCCGATCGTGTCGTGAGCCTGCTCGGCATTCCGCTGGCGAAGCAGGACCGCCTCGTCGGCGCACTTGCGATCTCCATGACGACACCGCGAGAATGGACCCCCGCGGAGATCACGCTGGCCACCGAGATCGGCGAGCGCACCTGGGCGGCGATGGAGCGGGCCCGCGCGGAGAAGACGGCGCGCGAGGCCGACATTCGCCTGCGCACCATGGCCGATGCCGCACCCGTCCTGATCTGGGACGCGGATTCGAGCGGCGCGATCCTCGTCAATGACCACTATCTCGACTTCTTCGGAGTCGGCTTCGAGGCCGTGGCGGGGCATGGCTGGCAGAAGTTCCTGCATCCCGAGGATGCCGAGCGACACCTTTCTCTCTTCCAAGGGGCGTTTGCGCAGCGCCATTGCTTCACCGACGAGGCCCGGCTCCGCCGTGCCGACGGGCAGTACCGCTGGCTCAGCACGTCAGGCCGCCCGCTGGAGGACGGGCGCTTCGTCGGCGTCTCGATCGACGTCACCGAGCGGCGCCTTGCCGAGGAGCGCATCAGGCGCAACAACGCCGTTCTCCAAGCGATCAACCTCGTCTTCAGCGAGACGCTCGGCGCCTCCTCGGAGGAGGAACTGGCGCGCATCTCCCTCGATGTCGCCGAGGAGCTGACGGGCAGCGCCATCGGCTTCATGGGCGAGATCGACAAGACCACCGGGCGCCTCGACGGCCTGTTCTTCAGCGACCGGAGCCGGGCCCGCTACGCCGCGCGCACATCGGACGGAGATGACCGCTTCCCGATGGGCAAGTCGGCCCTGGGGCTCGCGATTCATGGCATCTACGGGCGGGTGTTGCAGGACGGCGCGGGCATCATCGTCAACGATCCCGCCTCCCACCCCGACCGCGTCGGCACGCCGGCCGGCCACCTGCCGCTGACGGCCTTCCTCGGCGTGCCGCTGAAGCAGGGCGACAGGACGCGGGGTATGATCGGGCTCGGCAACCGCCCGGGCGGCTACCGTTCGGAGGACCTGGAGGCGGCGGAAGCGCTGGCGCCCGCGATCTGGCACGCCCTGCGCAGCAAGCGGGCGGAACTGCGCCTGCGCGAGAGCGAGGAGCGTTTCCGGCAATTCGCCGAGGCCTCCTCCGACGTCCTCTGGATCCGCGATGCGGAGACTCTCGCGATGGAGTACGTGAGTCCGGCCCTGCGGACGGTCTACGGCATCGAACCCAGCTTGCTCGGCACCGATATCCGGCGGTGGGCAAGCCACATGCTGCCGGAGGATCGCGAGCACGCCCTGCAGAACCTGCAGCGGGCAGCGACCGGCCAATCGCTGCTGAACGAGTTCCGCATCCAGCGGCCGAGCGACGGCGCCTTCCGCTGGATCCGCAGCACCCTGTTCCCCTTGCGCGACGAGCAGGGCCGGGTGCGGCGCATCGGCGGTCTTTCCTCCGACATGACTGAGGCCAAGTTGCTGGTCGACCATCAGGCCGTATTGCTCGCCGAGCTGCAGCACAGGGTGCGCAACATCATGGCGGTGACCCGCTCGATCGTCGCCCGCACGGGCGAGCGGGCGGAGACCGTATCCGACTACGCGTCCCTGGTGGGAGGGCGCCTCCTGTCGCTGGCCCGCGTGCAGGCCCTGCTGACCCGCTCTCCCAATGCCGGTGTGCTGGTCGCCACCATCGTCCGCGACGAGATCGACGCCCAGGACCTGCGCGCGGACCAGTACGATCTGTCGGGACCCAAAGTCGAACTCTCGCCCAAGGCGGCGGAGATCCTGACCCTCGCCGTTCACGAACTGGCGACCAACGCCCTGAAATATGGAGCCTTGTCGGTGTCGGAGGGCCGCGTGCGGGTGCGCTGGTCCTTGTTCGAGAAGAAGGGCGAGTCCTGGCTCGGCTTCGATTGGGCGGAAGATGGCGTGCCGAAAGCGAAGATTGCGGCTGAGCGCGAGGCAAATGGCCGCACCGGCGCGCGCCGTGGTTTTGGCCGCGAACTAATCGAGGGGCGCCTGCCTTACGAACTCGGGGGGCGCGGCCGCCTGGAGATCGGTCCGGAGGGGGCGCGGTGCCGCCTCGAATTCCCGCTCCGCGTCGGCGCCAGCATTCTAGAAACCGATGCCCCGCAACGCGCGACCGTGTTCGGAGGAGCGCTCGACATGACCGGTCAACCAGACCTGAGCGGCTATCGCATCCTCGTGGTGGAGGACGATTATTATCTCGCCACCGATACGGCACGCGCGCTTCAGGGAGCGGGTGCGGAGGTGGTCGGCCCCTGCCCCAGCGAGGAGGCGGCGCGCGAGGCGCTCGACGAAGGTGCGCTGGCGGCGGCGCTGGTGGATATCAATCTCGGCTCAGGGCCGTCCTTCACCCTGGCGGCCCTGCTTCGGGAGCGCGGCGTGCCGTTCGTGTTCATCACCGGTTACGACGAGGGGGTGATTCCGCCGGATTTCGCGGATGTGGAGCGTCTCCAGAAGCCGGTCGAGCTGAAACGCGTGGTCAATTTCCTCGCCGAGGCGCTCCACGCGGTGCCGTGAGATCACCGGAGCGCGCTGTTCGGGGATGCCGCGCCTGTGTTCGTCGCCCGGGACGTCGGCGCGGATCTCAATCCGGCGTCAGGTAGCGCCGCCGCGCCCAGCCGAGGGTGCGGTCGAACTTCACCCGGCACCATGTCAGCCCGCTCGGCGTCTCGTTGGTGCAGCCGAAGCCGAGCACCCGGCGCCCGACCGGGATCTGTCCAAGGGCCGGCGCGCCCGCATCCGGCGTCTCGCGGATCGTCAGGCTGTCGTCCCGCGGCAGGCCCTCGACCCGGAAGGTCTCCGCGCCCCAGGCGGAGCCTCCCCCTGCGAGCAGCAGAGCGAGGGCGAGGCGGGGCAGGGAGCGGGACATCGCCGGCAGGCTTCAGGTGCGGTGGATGCCCATCATCGCGGTCAAACCGCCATCGACGGGTAGCACCGCACCGGTGATGTAGGCCCCGCCCTCCCCGATCAGGAACGCGGCCATCGCCGCGACCTCTTCCGGCTTGGCGAAACGTCCGAGCGGGATCTGGCGCTCGATCCCCTCGCGGTGGCTGGCATAGGCCGCCAGCATCTCGGTGTCGATGAAGCCGGGAGCGATGACGTTGACGGTGACGCCGCGCTTGGCCGACTCGATCGCCAGCGTGCGGCAATAGGCGATCAGGGCGCCCTTGGTCGCCGCGTAGGCCGCATTGCCGGCATTGGCCTGGAGCGCGGCCACCGAACCGATGGCGACGATGCGGCCGGCGCGCGCCCGGATCATCCCACGCACCAGCGCCTTGGCGATCCGGGTCATCGACCAGAAGTTCACCTGCATCGCCGCCTCGGCCCGCTCGCGGTCGAGCATGGCCGCCAGCGCATCCGCCGACTGGCCGGCATTGTGGACGTAGCCGTAGAAGCCCTCGCCCTCGGCCCATTCGCAGAACGCCTCCACCGCGTCGCGGTCCGACAGGTCGAGGGCGCGGGCGGTGAGGCTGCCTTCGCCATGCATCGGCACGAGCTCGTCGGCGAGCGCCTGCGCCCGCTCCGGCGAAGAGCGGTAGGTGAAGGTGACGGCGTGGCCGGCCGCCGCCAGGGCGCGGACGGTCGCCGCACCGAGCCCGGAGGCACCGCCGACGACGAGGACGGATTTTCTTTCGTCGCTCATGCCGGCTCGTCTCCCAGAACCAGGCAGGTGTTCTGCCCGCCGAAGCCGAAAGAATTCGAGAGGATCCGCGAGACGCGGGTGTCGCGGGCGCTTCCCACCACGTCGAGGAGCAGCGCTGGATCGGGCACCGCGTAGTTGATGGTCGGCGGGATGCGCCCATTCTGGATCGTCAGCAGCGAGACCACCGCCTCAATCGCGCCGGCCGCGGTCAGCGTATGGCCGATCATCGACTTGTTGGAGGAGATCGGCAGACGCTCCACCCGCTCGCCGAACACCGCCGAGCAGCCGAGCGCCTCCATCTTGTCGTTCTCCGGCGTCGAGGTGCCGTGGGCGTTGACGTGATCGATGGCCTCGGGCGTGACGCCGGCATCCTCGAGGGCTGCGCGCATCGCCGCGATGACCGGCGCCCCGTCGGGGCTGGAGCGGGTCCGGTGGAAGCCGTCGCCCTTCTCGCCGCAGCCGAGCACATAGCCGAGGATGTTTGCGCCGCGCGCGCGTGCCGACTCGGCACTCTCCAGCACCAGGGCGGCGGCGCCCTCGCCCATGACGAAGCCGTCGCGGTTCTTCGAGAACGGCTTCGAGGCGCCCTCCGGCGGATCGTTCTGCGTGGAGAGCGCCGAGAGCAGCGAGAAGCGGATCAGCGATTCCGGATTCACCGAGCCATCGGTGCCGATGCAGAGCGCGGCGTCCATCTCGCCCCGGCGGATCGCCTCGACGCCGAGCTGGATCGCGGTGGCGCCCGACGAGCAGGCGGTCGAGAGCGAGATCGGCGAACCGCGCGTGCCGAAGCGGTCGGCGAGCCGGTCGGCCACCGTGCCGAAGATGAACAGGTCGTGCCAGGCATCGAAGCGGCGGGAGGCGGCGGCGCGCTGAAGCCCCGCATAGGTCACCTCGTCGGGCTCGCCCGCGGCCTCCGCCAGGGCCTGCCGCTGCGGCCATTCCATCTCGACCGGCGGCACCGCCACGAACAGCCCGCCCGGAAAGCCCGCGCCGATGCCGGATTGCGTCACCGCCTCCTCGGCCGCCACCATGGCGAATCGCTCGGACAGGAGGGGGGCCACCAGCGGGTCGGTGTCGAGGAAATCGACGGTGCCGGCGATGCGGGTGCGCAGGCCCTCGGTGGAGAAGCGGCTGATGGCGCGGATGCCGGAGCGCCCGGTCGTCAGCGCATCCCAGTTCTCGGTGGCGCCGCGGCCGAGCGAGGTGACGATGCCGAGGCCCGTCACCGCGACGAGCGGGCGTCCCAGGGCATCGTGGGTGGATGAGGAGCGCGGTTCTGGCATCGGGGCCTCAGACCATGGTTTCGGCCGGCACGCATCCGGACCGCGGCGGCGGCGGTCTCCGAAGCGGCGGACACTCGTTCTCGCATCGCCATCGTCCCGAAAGCCGGCAACCACCTTTCGGGATGATGCTCTAGGTCTTCACGACGCGGATCACACCCTCGCCGCGGCGGTGGCCGACCGAGGTGACCGCGACCTCCGCAGCCGATCCTGCCGCGCAGAGTGCTGCGGCCAGAGCCGTCCCGAACGGGGCCGCGACCTCCATCGGATGGCCGATCATATCGCCCGTGGCGCGGATGCGCGCGCCCGGCAGCGCCGTGTGGAGGCCGGCGATCTCCTCGGCCGCGAGGTCGGCCAGGCCGGTGGCGCCCGAGAGCACCACGTCCGGCCGCTCGATCCCGGCCTCGCCGATGAGACGAGTCAGACTCGCCGACACGCTGCCCGGCGCGCGGGCCACCCGGTCGTTGGCCACCGGCATGAGCCGGGCCAGGGCCCTGGCGCCGCGGGCGGCGGCGTGCTCGGCCGCTTCCAACACGAGGAAGGCGGCGGCACTGCCGAGCACGAAGCCGCCCGTGCCCTCTGCCCCCCGCTCGAAGACCGGCCGGTAAGCGGTCTTGAGAAGGTAGCCGCCCATCTCGTGGACGACCATCACGTCGGGCCGCTCGGCGTTGTAGGAGCCGCCCACCATCATGGTCTCGACCTGACCCGAGGCGATCCGGGCATGGCCAATGCGCAGGGCATCGACGCCGCTCGACTCCTCGCCCATGAAGGTGCGCGAGGCACCGGTGACGCCGTGGACGATGCTGATGTTGCCCGCGAGCAGGTTCGAGAGCTGCGCCAGGAACAGGGTCGGCCGCAGGTCGTTGAGGAGCCGCTCGTTGAGGAAGGCGCCGGGATCGTTGGTGCCGCGCAGGCCGGTCAGGATCGCCCCATCGACCGCGTAGTCGCGTTCGCCGCCGCCCGCCGCCACCACGAGCGACAGCGCCGACTTGAAGCCCGCGTCCTCCTTCACCCCGGCCGAATCGAGCGCGAGGCCGGCGGCGTAGACGCCGAGCCGCTGCCACGCCTCCATCTGCCGCTGATCCGACTTCTTCGGGATCTGCGCGTCGAGGCTTACCGGCGCCGCCGGGTGCACCGGATAGGGCGCGAACGTCTCCGCATCCGTGCGCGGCAGCGCATTCGAGGCGAAGGCGGTCAGGTGCGTCTCGATCCCCTCGCCGGCACAGGAGACGAGGCCGATCCCGGTGACGACGACGTCGCGGGCCTGCGGACGGCTCACGGCTGCGCTCCATCCAGAAGGCCGATCTTCCGAGCGCGCTCGCGCATCGGCGCATCGAGGCCGGCCGGGAACGGCATGGTGCGGAACCGCAGTTCCGCGTCGCAGAGCGCCTTGCCCTCGTGGCGGATCGCGGCCTTCGTCACCGCGTAGCCGGAGCCATCGTGCTCCAGGCTCGCCGTGATCTCGAGGGCCGCCCCCGGACCGACGAAAGAGCGGAAGCGCGCCTTGTCCACGGCCATGAGGAACGGCATCTGCGCGAAGTCGAGATGGGCCAGCACGAGGTAGCCGGAGGCCTGCGCCATGGTCTCGGTGAGCAGGACGCCCGGCACCAGCGGGTGCCCGGGGAAATGTCCCTCGAAGACCGGGCTCGCCTCGGGCACGAGCGCCCGCGCCTCGATGCGGCCGGCGGCGCGGTCGAGCCGCACCACAGAGTCGATCATCTCGAAATATTCGAGCCGCATCGCGCGTTAATCCCTGAAGCCCGACGGATCAGGCCTTGGCGGCCTTCTCGGCGACCAGAGCGTCGATGCGCGCGCAGAGGTTCTTCAGCACGAAATACTGCTCGGCCGGAACCTTGCCCTCGTTGACTTCCTGGGTCCAGCGCTCCAGCGGCAGCTTAATGCCGAAGGCCTTGTCGACCGCAAAGGCGATGTCGAGGAAGGCGAGCGAATCGATGCCGAGATCGTCGATGGCGTGGCTCTCGGGCGTGATCTTGTCACGCGGGATATCCGCCGTCTCGGCAATGATGTCCGCGACGCGGTCGAAGGTGGCGGTCTCGTTCGACATTAGGGCTGGCCGCTTTCTTGATTCTTCATATCCGGCGTCGCCAACCCTTCGCGCGGCACGCCCCCATGGCGCCCGAGCCGGTCTGCGGCCCCGCTTCGCCGCCGGTTCCCGATGGCGTCTATGAAAAGATCGCGACCCCTTACACGAAGCGATGGAGCACGGGCAACCTCGGGCGTCGCAGCCGGCCAGCCTCCCGCGCTGCTTCTCAGCCGGCTGAGCGGCTGAGGTCGAGTGCTGGCGCACGAGTGTCCGCACCCTGCCGCGGACGCTCGCGACCGGTGCGGCGGCCCTCCGCCGGCAGCGTCCGCTTGCGCTCCGCCGTGCGCGGGCGCACCAGTTCGCCGAGCGCCACGAAGCGATCGTTGTGCCGCTGCCCCGCATCCTGAATCCCGAAGCCGAGGGCGAAGGAGCGGGCGAGATCCGCATCAGCCGCCACACCGTAGCGATCGAGGGCGGCCAGGAAGACCCGCCGGAAGCCCAGCGGCGCACACCACGCCTTTTCGGCGAGCTGCATCGGCCAGGTCCACAGCCCGTCGCCGCGCCGGCTGGCGATCTCCTCACGGGCGATGAAATAGCCGCTTGCCGGGTGTTCGAGGCCTTCCTCGAGGATGCGCCAGTCGCGGTCCGGGGACGGTTGCCGCGTCGCAGGCGCCGGCCGGTCGAGCCCGTCGTCGTCGAAGCCGATCTCGATCATGGAAGCCTCCTGCCTTGCGCGCTGCGCCGAGGCAGCGAATCAGTCCGGAACGTTCCATGAACAGTGCGTCTGCGCGGCGAACAGGTCAAGCCTTTGTTCGCAGTTCGTTCCAATTCCCGCCGGGCGCTTTCCCGGCTTGCGTGCGCGTCGGACAAGACGAGGAAACCAGTCTCGGTGAGCGCAGAAAAGAAGCCGCCTGGCATCGTGAACCTGGGCCCGGACGCCTGCCTCGTCCGGCCCGGCGGCGACGAGTTCGTGCTGCTCGTGTCCGAACGAAGCCCGGCCGAGGCGCGCCGGCTCGCCGACAAAATTCGCCACGCGGTCGCTCGTGCGGACGACCTCCCGGCCTGGACCATCAGCCTCGGCATCGCCGCGGTCGAGCCGGGCGAGGCGGATGTTTCCGCCGCCGTCGAGCGGGCCGACCGCCCCCTTTATCGCGCCATGGCCCGGGGCGCGACCGCGCCGCGGCCTGAAGCCACCTCTGGATTGCCGCTGTGCCCGCCATAGGTCGCTCGCGCCGACACGGCGGAGAAACGGAGTGAGGCGGCGATGGCTGGCACGGATCGGACGGAACCTGAGGTCGCCCGCAGCCAGTGGGTGCTGCGCGCCCTCCTCGTCGCGGGGCTGCTGGCGCTCGGCGTCTACATCCTGTCCGGCTTCCTGAGAGCGCTGGTGTGGGCGGTGGTGCTCGCCATCGCCCTCTGGCCGCTCTTCGTCCGTGCGCGACGCCGCTTCCCGCCGGGGCGGCACAACATCCTGTGGCCGGCCGTCTTCACCGGCCTCGTGGCTCTGGTTCTGCTGCTGCCCATCGCCGTGCTGGCGGTCGAGGCGGGCCGCGAGGCGCACGACCTCCTGGCCTATGCCCGCGAGGCCGAACGCAACGGCATTCCGGTGCCGGATTTCATCGCCCGCCTGCCCTATGGGGCTGCCGCCGTCACCAAGTGGTGGAACGCCCACCTCGCCCATGCCGGGCTGGCGCATGAACTGAGCGAGCGGCTGAACACGACCTCGAACCGCGATCTCACCCGCAGCCTCGGGGCGGGTTTGGTGCACCGGGTGGTGCTGTTCGGCTTCTGCCTGTTGGCGCTGTTCTTCCTGTTCCGCGAGGGCGATACGGTGATCGCCCAGACGCTCCGGGCGAGCCATCGCCTGTTCGGTCCGCGCGGCGAGCGGGTGGCGCGCCAGATGGTGGCCTCCGTCCACGGCACGGTGGATGGGCTCGTCCTCGTCGGGATCGGCGAGGGCTTCCTGCTCGGGATCGTCTACGCCTTTGCCGGCGTGCCGCATCCGGTGCTGTTCGGGGCGCTCACCGCGGTCGCCGCGATGATCCCCTTCGGCGCGCCGCTGGCCTTCGGCCTCGCCGCCGTGCTGCTGCTAGCGGGCGGGGCGGTCGTCCCCGCCGCGATCGTGGTGGCGGCGGGTTTCGTCGTCACCTTCGTCGCCGACCATTTCGTGCGCCCGGTGCTGATCGGCGGCACCACCCGCCTGCCCTTCCTGTGGGTGCTGCTCGGCATCCTCGGCGGCGTCGAGACCTTCGGGCTGCTCGGGCTGTTCGTCGGCCCGGCGGTCATGGCCGCCCTGATCCTGCTGTGGCGGGAGCTGACGGAGCGGTCGCAGGAGCCGGCCTGACCCCTCAATGCTTCAGCGCGCGCCCGAGCTTTCGCGCCAGAATCCGCTGCGGGCTCTTCTCCGGGTCGGCCTGGTCGGCGACCGCGATGTAGGCGGTCTGCTCCAGCATGTAGCGTCCCCCCATGGCGCCGTGCATCACGAGATCGGAGAAGGTCACCCAGGTCTCGCCCGGCTGGAAGCGCACATCCGCCTGGGGCGCGTTCGCCTGATAGTCCAGGTCGCGCTTCAGGGCGTCGTGGAGGTGCAGCATCAGGTGGTCGTATTCCGAGCGCTTGGCCTTGGTGATCTTGAGCGCGGCCAACACGCTCGCCGAGAGGCCGGAATAGCCCGGAAGCTTCGGCAGGAATTTTTCGGCCATCGAGCCGAAATCCTCGCCGACCCGCCACAGCCGCGGCTGCCCCTCGGCGTTGATGTTGCGGAAGATGCGCAGGATGCGCTTTTCGCCGATCGGGTTGGAGGGGAAGGCATCGACATGCATCCGCGTGTCGTCGCGCCGCCAGCTCAGCTTGCGCTTGTCGACATCGAACGGCCGGTAGGATGTGCCCGCGAGCGAGACCTTGCCGCGGTAGGCCGGCAGGTAGCTGTCGATCAGATTTTCCGCGAAGCGGCGGTAGCGCACCAGGAGGTCGCGCAGGCGCGCCTGATCCTCCGCGCTGCCGGCCCCGCCCCTCAGTTCGGCGGTCTCGTTGCGGATCGCGACGTTCTTGGCCTTGCCGTCGGCGAAGGGGCGCTCGACGAAACGCTGCTCGAAGGCGTCGAAGGGGAAGTCGAGATCGCGGAAGACGAGGACCGAGCCGCTTTCCAGCGCCTCGACGAGACCGGGCGCGCCCGGCACCGCCTCGGCGCGGGAGACGGGGTGAACGGGGCTGATCATGGCTGGCATTTCCCGCACGATTGGATGGTGCGCGGTGTAACCGACCGGCTCACGCTCTGCCAACATGCCGGCCCGCTGCGGCATCGGGTCGGCCGCGCCTGAGCGTTTTGCGGTGGACGAGAGCGTCCATCCGCTTGCCCCGCTGCTCGTGCGCGCGTCTCCTGAATCCGCAACCTGAGGCATGGGCGGAGCGTTCTTCCCGCTGAACGTCCGTTCCCGGACGAGGAGCCCGCCATGGCGACGCTGAAGGAATTCGAGGAGGCTCTGCGCGAGCACGGCATGCATATGGCGCTCGCCCTGCTGGAGCGCCTGCGCGAGCGTGACCGCCAGACCCGCACCATCCGCCCGGCCCGGCGCATCACCGGCCAGAAGATGACGCCCGATCTTGCCCGCGCGATCCTCGAACTGCACGCCTCCACCGGCATGACGCAGCAGGAGATCGCCTTCAAGGTCGGGGTCAACCAGGGCCGGGTCAACGAGGTGATCAAGCGCGGCAAGTGGCTCGACGACGACCCGCACGCCCCCGAGGCGGTGGCGCGCGACAAGGCGAAGGCGCGGATGCGTGCCGACCCCAAGCCACGTCCGAAGCTCTCGGTTCGCAAGGAGACGCCGCGCGCGGCGAAGCGGCCCGCCGCCCCTCAGGGGCAGTTCGCGTTCGGGGACATGTAGCGCCATGACCGGCACGGGCGCGGCGCTCTGCCGGGTGGTGCGGCCCGGCGAGCCCTTCATCGGCAAGCAGGGACTTTCCTACGCGCCCGGCATCTCGGCGGAATCGGCGGGTGCCACGGGCCTTCACCTACAGATGGTGACGATCCCGCCGGGAGCGCGGGCCAAGGCGCACAAGCACGAGGGCCACGAGACCGCGATCTACGCGCTGGCCGGCACCTCCTGCACGTGGTGGGGCGAGCGGCTGGAGCACCACACCGAGCTGCGGCCCGGCGAATACTTCTACATTCCGGCCGGCATGCCGCACCTGCCCTACAATCCGAGCCCGACCGAGCCGTGCACGGCGCTCATCGCCCGCACCGATCCGAACGAGCAGGAAAGCGTGGTGCTGCTGCCGGAGCTCGACGGGATCCATCCGTGACGGGCATGGTTGAGGAATCAGATGTCCTCTCGCCGGACCCCCTTCATGCGATGCGCCCTGGTTTGCTCGGCCTCAATCTGCTTGGCCCTGCTCGCCGGCATCGGGCCTGCCCTGGCACAGCGCCCCTCCACCACGACGCTCACCTGCGTCCAGGCCCGCGCCGTGGTCACGCGGCAGGGTGCGGCGGTGCTCGGCACCGGCGGGCCGACCTTCGACCGCTTCGTGCGCGACCGTTCGTTCTGCGAGGCCACCGAGATCGGCCGGCGCGCCTTCGTCCCGACCCGCGACAATCCGGGCTGCTTCGTCGGGTACACCTGCTACGAGCCCGGTCCCGGCGATCGGTTCGGGGATTTCTGATCCCTCGGCACGAATACGCCCCGGCCTCGACGGCCGGGGCGCTCCCCTGCGGGGTCAGCCTCGCGGCTGAGCGGTTACGCGGCCTGCTGGACCGAGCCCTCGATCACCGGCTGGCTCGACGGCCGGCTGGCGATCTCGATGCGGCGCGGCTTCTTCGCCTCCGGGACCTCGCGGACGAGATCGACATGGAGGAGGCCGTTCTCCAGCGCCGCGCCGGTTACCTGAACGTGGTCGGCGAGCTGGAAGCGGCGCTCGAAGGCGCGGGCGGCGATGCCCTGGTAGAGCACTTCGGCGGACTTGCCCTCGGCGGGTTTGCGCTCGCCCTTGATGGTGAGGGCGTTCTCCTTCACCTCGATCGACAGGTCGGCTTCGGTGAAGCCGGCGACCGCGACGGTGACGCGATAGACGTTCTCACCGGTGCGCTCGATGTTGTAGGGCGGGTAGGTCGGAGCCGCCTCGGTGCTCACGAAACCGTCGAGGGCCGAGAACAGGCGGTCGAAACCGACGGTGGAACGGTACAGGGGAGCAAGATCGAACTGACGCATCACATATCCTCCAGAAGAAGCAACATGATCGATGTATTCGGGTCCGCCCGTAGGCCGGACCGTCGCGCCGCCGTCTCGGCCGGCGCATCGATGATATTGGTAGGCCCCAAAAACCGTGCAAGGGTCTGTTTGCGGGGATTTCGCGTGAGCTTGAGCAAAAATTTTCCCGGGGTGAGCCAGCCGTGCTGACCCTCCGTCCCACCCCCGGCAATCCGGTGCCGCCCGGCGCCCGCCTCGTGCCGGTCGAGACCGCCGACGGCGTCCCCTTGCGGGCCGCGACGTGGCAGCCGACGACGCGGGGCGTGAAGGGCACGGTCTGCCTGCTTCAGGGCCGAGCCGAGTTCATCGAGAAATATTTCGAGACGATCAGCGACTTGCGCGCCCGCGGCTTCTGCGTGGTCGCCTTCGACTGGCGCGGCCAGGGCGATTCCGGCCGTCAGGTCCGCGACGCCCACAAGGGCCATGTCCGTCACTTCGATGATTACCCCCTCGATCTGCAGGCGATCACCGAGACCGTGCTCGTGCCGATGATGCCCGAGCCGCATTTCGGGCTCGCCCATTCCATGGGCGGGGCGGTGGCGCTGATACGCGCGGCGGAGGGCCGGCTACCGTTCCGGCGGCTCGTCACCGTCGCCCCGATGCTGTCGATCCGCATGGTGCGCTGGCCGGCGGGCGCCTCGCTGCTGGCGCGGGGCCTGCATCGGCTCGGGCTCGGGCGCTGTTACATCCCCTTCGGCAAGGCCGTCTCGATCGCCACGAAGCCGTTCGCCGGCAACCGCCTCTCGACCGATCCGGTGCGCTACGCCCGCAACGCCGAGGCCGCCCGCGCGGTCGGGGCCGGCGCGGTGGGCGATCCGACCATTGCTTGGCTCGCCTCCGCCTTCCGGGCGATGCGCCGGCTGGAGGATCCGGCCCTGATCCGGAGGATCCGCACACCCTGCCTGATCGTCGCGGCGGGCGCCGACCCGGTCTGCAGCACGCCGGCGGTCGAGCGTTTCGCCGCCCGGCTCAAGACCGGGCACCTGATCGTGCTGCCCGGCGCCCGCCACGAGATCCTGACCGAGTGCGACGCGGTCCGCACCGATTTCTGGGCGGCCTTCGACGCGTTCATCCCCGGCCATCTCGTCCATTCGGCCGCCGCCGAAGCCGCTCCTCACGCCCCCGTCGCCGGCTGAGCGGATCGGACTTCGCGGACATCCTCCGCTCGCGGCGCTGACGCTCGGCCACGTCCGACGGCTCGGTCGCAACCCGTGCGGATGCAGGCTGGCAACCGTTCACGTGTGGCCGAGTTCGGGCTGGCCTGCGCCTCGCTGGCGTCAGCCGTGACGTCCTCGAGCGGCGCTCGTTGATCGGTTTGCGCTTCGATCCAGCGGAACCCGGATCGATCGACAGGACCACCGGTCGCGCCGCGGGCGCTTGGGGACCTCGTCATCCGGTTCGCCGGGACGCGATCCGGCCATGTCGGATCCGCAGGTCTGAAGTATTCCCGATCGGAATGTGCCGCTCGCCTTCTCGGCGCGTTCGATGTCCGGACCGCGTCGGCCCTGCACTCCATAGTAATGCCCGACGGCTGTTTTGATTTCGGATTTTCTGTTTCGCTCTTGGAGTTTCCCGGGATCGCAGCCTGTCGAAGCGAAACCTGTTCCATGTTGTTGCTGTTATATCAGTTACGTCTTGGATAAATTTGTGATCTATATGATATCCGTTTTGAAAAAGGGCGATTAAACAAGTTAAAATACTAATTTATAGGTCAATCGATCAGGAGCATCTTCATACTAGATTGCGATTCATCCGGTCTCTTGTTGGTAAAACTCAGAGCTGGCCTGTCGCGGGCCGACTTAGAGTTGCCCGACGGTGGCTGAACGGCGAAGCGATCCGGAAGCGGCGCGGATGGTTCGGAGGATGCAAGTATGGCGAAAATTTCGGTCACCTGGGCCAATGATTACTCGATCAGATCGGCGGGGGCGCAGGCCAGTCTGATCCTCGCGACGGCACAGGCGGCTGCCGACGCCTGGGCCAAGTACATCCAAGTCGAGAGCACGATCGATATCGCGCTCGGGATCGGCAATGTCGGCGGCGGCAATTTCCTCGCCAACGGCGGTCCTGAATGGTCCTGGAACGGGAGATGGTGGGAACATACCCCCATCCTGAAGGCACGCGAGGGGTATGACCCGAACGGCGGCGCGCCGGATGCCAGAGTCACGCTCGGCGAGCACAGGCTCGGCGATTTCTTCTACGACCCGGCAGGTGTGGCAGCCGTTCCCGGCAACAAGATCGACGCCTTCACCCTCTTCCAGCACGAGATCGGCCACGCGCTGGGCTTCCTCGATTTCGCTGCCACGGACGGGGGCAACGGGGTGCTCCTCTTCAATGGAGAGAACACGCGGACGGTTCTCGGCGGCCCGGCCAGGCTCGATGCGATCCGGTCGCACGTGTGGGGAATCGAGGATCTCATGGACCCCTTTTCCAACTGGGGTAGGCGGTCCCACATCTCGGATCTCGACCTGGCCATGCTTCAGGACAAGGGGATGCCGATCTCGACCGAGCGGGCCGACAAGGTCTGGCTCGGCAACCGAGCCGACACCTTCTTCGCCTATGGCGGTGACGACTGGATCGACGGCGGCGGAGGCAACGACAAGCTCTTCGGCGGCGCGGGCAACGACACGCTCATGGGCGGAAATGGGAACGACGCGCTGGACGGGGGCGCGGGCAACGACACGCTCATCGGCGGGAACGGGGGCGACGCGCTGGATGGGGGCGAAGGCACCGACAAGGCCGTGTTGACGGGCCGGAGCCAGGACTACGTCGCGCTCTACGGCACGAACGGTTCGCTCGCCGTCAAGCACCTCGCCTCCGGCAGCATCGACACGCTGACCTCGATCGAGACGCTGAACTTCGACGACACCGTGCTTGGCGTGTCGGGCCTCCTCGCCCATCTGCAGCAGCGCTTCGGCTCCGTACAGGCCGGCAAGGCGCCCTACGAGATGGCCCTGAACGCCGCCGCGGACGAGGCCTACCGCCCCGACATCCCCGAAATCGACGGCGCGTTCAGCGTCACCGCGCGGGTGCGGTTCGACGATCTCGCCGGCGGCCATTTTCAGCGCGTCTTCGATACCGGCAACGGTCCGGACAGCGACAACATCTGGCTCGGTCAGGTCGGCAACGGACGGGACATGGCCTTCGAGATCCTCGATGGCGCGATCAAGCATAGCATCATCGCCAAGGACGGCATCACCCAGGGCGTCGAGGCGCGCTGGACCGCCGGCGTCAACGAGCGGGGATGGATGTCCCTGTACAAGGACGGCGTGCTCGTCGCCGAGGGTCAGGGGACGGTGCCGCGCGACGTGACCCGCGCGAAGGATCTCGTGGGCCAATCCAACTGGGCGCACGACAGCGCACTGAAGGGCAGCATCTACGACCTGACCTTCAAGGACGACCTGCCCGACATCCACGGCGCCTTCACCGCCAGTGCGACGGTCCGGTTCGATGATCTCGATGCCGGCGCGTGGCAGCGTGTCTACGACATCGGCAACGGTCCCGGCGCCGACAACGTCTATCTCGGCCAGATCGGCACCTCCAAAGACATGCAGTTCATGATCATGAACGGCACCAAGTCCGCCAACATCGTGGCCAAGGGCGCGATCGTCGAAGGCCAGGAAGCGACCTGGACGACCAGCGTCAACGAGACCGGTTGGATGCGCCTGTTCAAGGACGGCGTGCTCCTGTCCGAGGGACAGGGCATCGTCCCGAAGGACGTCGTGCGGATCAACGAGTTCGTCGGCAAGTCCAACTGGGCGGCGGACAAACCGCTCGTCGGCGAGGTGAGCGACCTGACGATCACGCCGTTCAAGGGCATCCCGGAAATCGACGGCGCCTTCAAGATGTTCGCCGAGGTCCGCTTCGACGATCTCGCCCACGGGAGCTTTCAGCGCGTGTTCGATACCGGCAACGGGCGGGACAGCGACAACATCTGGCTCGGCCAGGTCGGCAACGGTGACGACATGGCCTTCGAGATCTTCACGGGCGCGACGAAGCACCGGATCACGGCGGCGGATTCCATCGTCGAGGGTGAGATGGCGAAGTGGCAGGCCAGCGTGGACGAGGCCGGCTACATGCGCCTGATCAAGAACGACAAGCTCGTGGCCGAGGGGCAGGGCGCGGTTCCGCTGGATGTGCTGCGCACGAGCGATCTGGTCGGCCAGTCCAACTGGTCGTGGGATAGCGCGCTGGCCGGACAGGTGAAGGATCTGATCTTCGCCTGAGCCCGGCCCCGCCCATCGCCGGGGCGGACCCACCTCCCCGGCGATGGACGCGTAGGGCACGGACAAGCGCGAAGACCCGTTCGCGCCGCTCCCGTTCGCCGTCGCGATCGGGGCGGCTCCTCTCGCGAGGGACGATGTCCGGCATCCCCCCTCCGGGGCGGAACCCTACGGGTTGAGCCGCTTCAGCGCCGCCTCGTGCAGCCGGCGGTCGCCCGCCGCGACGATCCGGCCGCCCTCCGTCGCCGGGCCGCCATCCCAAGCGGTGACGACGCCACCCGCGCCCTCGACGATGGGGATCAGCGCGACGATGTCGTAGGGCTTCAATCCCGCTTCGACCACGAGGTCGATCTGGCCCGCGGCCAGCATGCAGTAGGCGTAGCAGTCGGCGCCGTAGCGGGACATCTTCACCTCCGCCTCGATCGCCCGGAAGCGTTCGGCCTCCTCGCCCTCCGCGAACAGGCGCGGATCGGTGGTGGCGAGGATGGCGTTGCCGAGCGCCTCGTTGCGGCGGGTATGCAGGGGGCGTTCGCCCTTCGCGGAGCGCACGCTCGCGGTCCTGCCGTCGCCGAGGAAGCGCTCGCCGAGATAGGGCTGGTGCATCAGGCCGCGCACCGCCGCGCCGTGATGGGTGAGCCCGATCAGCGTACCCCAGGTCGGCAGGCCGCTGATGAAGGCGCGGGTGCCGTCGATCGGGTCGAGCACCCAGACGCATTCCGCATCCGCCCGCTCGGAGCCGAACTCCTCGCCGAGGATGCCGTGGCTCGGCAGCCGGTCGTTGATCATCCGCCGCATCACCGCTTCCGCCGCCCGGTCCGCCTCGGTGACGGGGTCGAAGGCGTGGCCCGTCCCGTGGGATTTATCGTCCAAGCCGAAATGCGCCCGGAAGAACGGCAGGATCGCCGCTCCGGACTGGGTGGCGAGGTCTTCCATGAACTGGGCGAGATCGACGACGCTCATCGAGGGGCAGCCTCCCATTGACGGACTGAGACGAAGCCGTCGGCAAGTTCTTCCGTCAAGCCGTCGCGTCGCCGTCCCGTCAGGCCGGCTCGGGCAGCGCCTGCCGCGGAGGCGTGGCCGCATCGCTCCGCTCGGACCGGTCCGGACCGCCCTCGTGACGGGCGATGGCGAGGATCGTCTCGATCAGGTCGCGCAGGGAGGTGACGTGGTCGTCCGCGCCGAGCTTGGCCCGCACCGCGTCGTCGGCGAGCATCGGCTCGTCGAGGCGCCATAGCCCGGCGACGATCGGCACGGTGTCGATCTTCTGGCGCAGCCGCGAGACGAGGCGGCGCAGATGGGTCGGCTCGCCGGACAGCGCCAGCGAGATCACGCAGACCGCTTGAGCCGGACCCGGCTCCCATTCGGCGATGCGTACCCGGGCGACCTCGGCAAAGGGCACCTGCCGGGTGCCGAAGCCGCGCTTGCGCAGGAGCTGGTCGGCGATGGCGGTCGCCGCCCCGTCGAGGAAGCCCCGGCCGGAGACGAGAAGCACCGCACCGTCGGCCCGCCACGCGGCGGGCAGCTCGCCGGGCTCGGGATCGGCGATCGGCCCGTTCTTGCACGCGCTCTCCCCGTCGCTCTCGAAGAGGCGAGCGGATTTGGTGGCCGGATCGGGCACGGCATCCTCGCGATCCTCCAGATCCTCCACCAGAGCGGTGATCGAGGCGCGGATCTCGTCCTTCTGGCTCGGCGTCAGCACGCCGCGGGCGGCGTCGCGGGAGGCAAGTTCGAGACCCTTCAGCACGACGTCGTCGTAATAGGCCGAGAGCGAGCATTCGCGCAGGATCAGGTCGGCATGTTCCTGCGCCTCCTCCGGGTCGTCGGCGAGCATGCGCTGGTAGAAGTTCTCGATCGGCGTCAGAGCCGGGCGGTTGCTGAACAGCACGTCGAGGAATTCCAGCCGATCGACGTGGCGCCCGAGCACGACGAGGCAGACGGTGAGCGGCGTCGAGAGCAGGAGGCCGACCGGTCCCCACAGCCAGGTCCAGAACAGGGCCGAGACCAGCACCGAGAATGGCGAGACACCCGTCGAGTGGCCGTAGACCAGGGGCTCGATGATTTGTCCGACGATGGGCTCGACGAGGGCGAAGAGCAGGAAGGTCGCCAGCACCATGCTCCAGCCCGGATCGACCGCGGCCGCGAGCGCGATCGGCAGGACTGCCGAGAGGAAGGCGCCGATATAGGGCACGAAGCGCATGACGAGCGCGAAGATGCCCCACAGCACGGGGCTCGGCACGCCGATGATCCAGAGCCCGACGCCGATGACGAGGCCGAAGGCGGAGTTGAGGGCGAGCTGGCCCAGGAAGTAGCGCGAGAGCCGCCGGGCCGCGTCGTCCATCGCCACGGTCGTGCGGTGGAGGTCGCTCGAACCGGCGAGCCGGATCAGGCGGTCGCGCAGGTCTTCCCGCTGCATCAGGATGAACAGGAGGACGACGAAGACGATGCCGGCGGTGGCGAGCGGCTGGGCCACCGGCGCGAGCACGGTGGTGGCCAGTTCAAGCGGGCCCGGGCGGCGCTCCTCCACCTGCACCAGTACCGGTTTCGGCGGCTCCGGCTCGGCCTTGCGGGGATTGTCGCGGGCGGCCTGCTGTTTGGCCTTCTCGGCCGCCTCCTTGCTCTCCTCGCCGCCCTGGTGGATCGCCCGGTTGATGTTGGCGATGTAATCCATCGTCTGTCCGAGCGTGCCGGCTCGCAGCCCCTCGATCTTGCGCTCGACGGTGCGCTGGTAGCGCGGCACATCCTGCGCGAGTTCGGCGACCTGCACGCCGATGACGGTGGACACCGCGGCGATGATCCCGGCGGCGAGCAGCACCGAGACCAGCACCGCGAAGGCCCGCCCCAGCCGCAGCCGGCGCAGGAAGTTCACCAGCGGGCCGAGCACGAAGGACAGCAGCACCGCGATCGCGATGGGGATCAGCACCTCGCGCGCGAGGAAGAGACCCGCGACGATGATCGCGAACACGACGAGGGAGGAGGCGAGCGGGCCTTTGGGCGTTTCGGCCGCGGAAACGCGCGTCGGGCGCGGCGGCACGATGAAGCCCTCACCGGGGGAAATACGCTTCATGTCAGGCCGGGCTTCCCTATCACGCCACGCTGCATCCAAGGCCCGACGGATCGCGTCGCAAGGCGGGCCTCGGTTCTGTTCACAAGGGTCCGCGCGAGCGCTGCACGGCGATCCGCGGCCTATCCCGGCGATCGTCGTTACGGGCCAGCGCACGGGCCTGCGCCCGAAGGCACCTGAACTCAAGAAACCGTGAGCAGGCCGAATTCGATCCCTGAAACGTCGCCGTAACGGATTCGTCCCTCAGGACGTCGCAAAAGACTCGGCGAAGGGATGCAGGCTAAAGCCCGCCCGTTCGAGCTCGGCCCGTACCGCGTGTGCCATCGCGAGCGCTTCCGGGTTGTCGCCGTGTACGCAGACCGTGTCGATCGCGACCGGGATGCGCTGGCCGCCGAGCGTGAATACGGCGCCCTCCCCGACCATGCGGGCAACGCGCGCGGCGGCCTCGCCCGCCTCGTGGATCACCGCACCGGGCGAGGCGCGGGGGGCGAGCGTGCCGTCCTCGGCATAGGCGCGGTCGGCGTAGATTTCCCGCACGAGGCGCAGGCCGAAGCGCTCGCCGGCCCGCTCGGCGGGAAGCCCCGGCATTACGACCAAGGCGAGATCAGGGTCGACGCCGGCCACGGCACGGGCCAGCGCTTCGGCGATGGCCGCATCCTCGTTCGAAAGGTTGGCGAGCGCCCCGTGCGCCTTGACGTGGGTGACGCGGGCACCGGCCAAAGCGGCGCAGGCCTGGAGTGCGCCGATCTGATAGGCGATGTCGCGCTCGATTCTTTCGGGACGCTCCTGGATCCGGTTTCGGCCGAAGCCGCGCAGATCGTGGAAGCCGGGATGGGCGCCGATCGCCACGCCCCGCGCCTTCGCCGCAATCACCGTCTCGACCATGATGTCGGGATCACCCGCATGAAAGCCGCAGGCGACGTTGGCCGAGGTGACGATGTCGAGGAGCGCGGCGTCGTCGCCGAGGCGCCAGGGCCCGAAGCCTTCGCCGAGATCGGCGTTGAGATCGATGCGGGTGCTCACCCGGCGGCCCGCATGGATCTCGACGTCTTCCCCGGCTGCGGCCCCTGTTGTGACCCTTGCCCCGGCCGCATCATCACGCCGAAGCCTTCGCTCTCGTCGCCGATGAAGCGGATGCCCTCGCCTTCGAGCACCGTGCGGATCGCGTCCAGGGTCCTTGCGCGCGGGGCGACCTGATCGCTCTCGATCATATTCAGCGTCACCACCGACACCGCGGCCCGACTCGCCAGAACCCCTTGCGTCCATTTGAGGAGACCGCGGCCGGCGCGGATCTGGGCGGGGGTGATGGCAGATGGGTTCATGGAGGGGAGATGCGTGAAGCTGAAAGAATTTTCAAGTTTCGGGTTGACGCAGTTCGGGTGCAACCGTAAGCACAAACCATCGGCTCAGCCGGGCCGGAGATGGAGCGTTCCCTCTTACCCCTACGGGTAAGCGTCCGATCTTTCGTACCGAGGTCCGGCTCTCTGTTCGAACAACATCACCGGCGCGGGCCGGTGGGCATCGGTTATCACCTATCTCGTGAAGCCCCGATCGCCCGTTCTCACGTCCGCGCTTCCCATTGGCCCCACCTCGACGGAGCAAGGCATGAGAAACGACGATCTACGCGTCTCCGCTTTCGCCAGTCCAGGGTCTGAGCGGCCATGGTCGAAGCGGTCGTATCCGATCGCGCGAGATACGGTCGGCCACGCGGGCCGATAGCGGACGGTTATCTCAGGGAGTCGAACGCCTGACGCCTTCGGGCGGAGGGCTCGATTGTCCGCAAGGACATTCCCGTCCGTAACCCCCATGCCCGCGTGGCCGCCGCTCCGGTTCGGCCACCCAATCCCCCCACGCCTCGTCCCGGCGGCCCCTGCGGGCCGAACGGGGACGGTTATCGATAGAGCGCCGCGGCCCACGCCGCGGAGGTCGCGAATTCGATCTTCGCCGGGCCTTGCGCCCGTAGCTCAGCAAACCCGTCCCCAACCCCCATGACCGCAGGACTGTTCGCGGCTGAGTTGTAGGAAAATATTCAGAACGCGCGGGCCGAAGAGGGAAGGTTACCGCTCCAAACGGGGATGTCGCGGGTTCGAATCCCGCCGGATCGCAAGGTCCGTAGCTCAGCGGCAGAGCACCACACGCCTTTCCTCACACCATGACCGCGCGGCCTGAGGCCGGACACCCGTCCGGACGAGGGGCGCAAACCAACAAAAATTCGGCCGTGCGGGCCGATGGAGACAGGTGATCGTCGGCCGAAAGGCCGGGTTCGAATCCCACGGGCCGCGAGGTCCGATGCCCGGGTGGCGGACGGGCGACGCAGGCCGCGCGAGCGGACCGCCTGTCTCCCCTCCATGCCCGCACGGCCGCTGACGCAACAAACGAATTCGGCCGCGCGGGCCGGATTGCGAGGGTGATCGGGTCCTCAGGGTTCGAATCCCAGGTGCCGCAAGGTGCTGTGGTCCCTCGCAAAAATCCACGGCCGCGCGCCGCAACGAGCCTCGGGGACAATCCCCAAAAAGCCCCGCGGAGAGAGGAGCGAGCAATGTTGAACTATGGAAAGCTGTTCTCGCTCCGGCGCACCCCGCAGTCGGAGCCCCTTCCCCGCACCGTGCCGAATTCGGCCGGCGGCCACGTCTTCGCCCTGAGCGACTGGGCGCGGCTCGACCGCTTCCTCGTGCTCGGCTCGGAGGGCGGCTCCTACTACGCGGGCGAGCGGGCTCTCTGCCGGGAGAACGCGGTCGCGGTGATGCGCTGCATCGCCGAGGACGGGGCGCGGGCGGTCGCGACCATCGTCGCGATGAGCGAGGCGGGCCGGGCTCCAAAGCAGGATCCGGCGATCTTCGCCCTGGCGCTCGCGGCGTCCGCAGAGGCCGAGGCGACCCGCCGGCTGGCGCTCGCCGCCCTGCCCCGGGTCTGCCGCACCGGCACGCACCTGTTCCAGTTCGCGGGCGCCGTCGAGGCGATGCGCGGCTGGGGCCGGGCGCTGCGGCGCGCGGTCGGCGACTGGTACCGGGCGCGTCCGGTGGATGCGCTCGCCTACCAGGCGGTGAAGTACCGCTCCCGTCAGGGCTGGTCGCACCGCGACCTCCTGCGGCTGGCTCATCCGGAGACGGACGAGCCGGCGCGGAAGGCGCTGTTCGACTGGATCTGCCGCGGGACGCTGACCGAGGAGACCCCTGCCCTCGTCCACGCCTTCACCAGCGTGCAGGCGGAGGGCGTCGACGGCGCTTACGCGGCGGCGCAGGTGCGCACCCACAACCTGCCCTGGGAGGCGCTGCCAACGGGGCTGATGACGAGCCGCGCGGTGAACGAGGCCCTGATCGAGCGCATGCCGGTCGGTGCCCTCGTGCGCCAGCTCGGCCGGCTCACCGCTTCGGGGGCGCTCGCGCCCTTCACCGTGGCGACCGAGCACGTGGTCGGCGTGCTGTCGGACCGGGAGCGCCTGTTGAAGGCGCGTCTGCACCCGATGGCGCTTCTGGTGGCGCTGCGGACCTACGCGTCCGGGCACGGCCAGCGCGGCCGGCTCTCCTGGGAGCCGGTGGCGGCCATCGTCGAGGCGCTGAACGCAGCGTTCTACACCGCCTTCGCGAACGTCGAGCCCACGGGCCGGCGTCTCGTGCTGGCGCTGGACGTCTCGGGCTCGATGAGCTGCGGCTCGGTCGCGGGCTCTTCGCTGACGCCCCGGGAGGCGGCCGCCGCGATGGCGCTCGTCACCGCGGCGACGGAGGAGCACTGGCAGGTCCTCGGCTTCACCGCCGAGCCCGGCCGGTCCTGGAGCCAGGGGGCGGCGCTGACCGCCCTGCCGATCGGGCCGTCGATGCGGCTCGACCAGGCGGTGGCGGCGACGGACGATCTGCCCTTCGGCGGGACGGATTGTTCGCTGCCGATGCGGTGGGCGCTGGAGCGGGGCGTCCCGGCCGACGCGTTCGTGGTCTACACGGATTCGGAGACCTGGGCCGGCCCGGTCCACCCGGTCGAGGCGCTGCGGGAATACCGGGAGAAGACCGGGATTCCGGCCAAGCTCGTGGTCGTGGGGCTCGTCTCCAACGGCTTCAGCATCGCCGATCCGAACGACGCGAGCATGCTCGACGTCGTCGGCTTCGACACGGCGGCACCCGCGCTGATCGCGGATTTTCTCCGCGGATGATGAGTGGGGTGGACGGCGACTTGCCGCCCGCCCCAATCCCAAAAAATTCAAGAAGACGGAGCGGCACCATGACCGCGATCAACGGACGCGATCTCATCGCTTGGGGCTTCCAGCCGGGCGAATGGTTCAAGCGGGCGGTTTCCATCGCCAACGCGATGCGCCTCGAGGGCGCCGACGATGCGGCGATCCGCGCGCATCTCGTCACTCTCGACCCGGCCACCCACGCGATTCCGATGCGCACGAACAGCCTCGAATTCGGCGTCTTCCTCGACGCCGAAACGGCGGCCGAGCGGGCGAACGCGGCCGCGGTGATCGCGCATATGGACGCGCTCATGCGGGTGCCGACCATCGTGAAGGGCGCGGTGATGCCGGATGCCTGCCCCTCCGGCTTGGTGGAGGGTACGATCCCCGTGGGCGGCGCGGTTGCCTGCGCGGATGCGATCCATCCGGGCTTCCACTCGGCCGACATCTGCTGCTCGGTGGCGATCACCGTGTTCCGTCGCGCCGACGACCCGAAGCGCGTGCTCGACGCGATGCAGGCGGTCACGCATTTCGGTCCCGGCGGCCGAAAGGGTGCGGTCGCGCCGCCGGACGCGGTGATGGCGGGGGTTGCGGGCAACCGCTTCCTTACCGAGTTCGCGGGGCTCGCGGTCGGCCACTTCGCCAGCCAGGGCGACGGCAACCACTTCGCCTATGTCGGGCACCTCGGCTCGACGGGGCAGGTGGCGCTCGTCACCCATCACGGCTCGCGCGGGCTGGGCGCCCAGCTCTACAAGAAGGGCATGGCGGTGGCGCGCCGGCATACCGGGATCGTCGCTCCGCGGGTTCCGGCGCACAATGCCTGGATCAAGGCGGAATCCGACGACGGCCGGGCCTATTGGGAGGCGCTGCAGATCGTGCGGGACTGGACCAAGGCGAGCCATTTCGCGCTCCACGACCTCGTGGCGCGTAAAACCGGCAACGCCGTCGCGGACCAGTTCTGGAACGAGCACAACTTCGTCTTCCGCCGCGAGGACGGGCTCTACTACCACGGCAAGGGGGCGACCCCGTCGTGGCAGGGGTTCTCGGCCGACGATGACGGGCGCACGCTGATCCCGCTCAACATGGCCGAGCCGATCCTGATCGCCCGCCACCGCGACCAAGTGGGCTCGCTCGGCTTCGCCCCGCACGGGGCGGGCCGCAACATGAGCCGGACGGCTTACCTGCGGGAGCACGCGCCCGTCCTGCCCGAGGGCATCGACGTGCGCTTCTTCTGCGGCAAGCCCGACCTGTCGGAGCTGCCGGGCGCCTACAAGGATGCGGCTTCCGTGCGTGCCCAGATCGCGAAGTACGATCTGGCCGAGGTGGTCGACACGGTGGAGCCTTACGGCTGCATCATGGCCGGCGACTGGGAAGCCGACGCACCGTGGAAGCGCAAGGCGGCGGAGAAGCGGGCGGCGAAGGCGGCTGCGGAGCTGACAGCGAAGTGAGAGTGGCGCCGGGCGGGAAACCCGGCGCCGCGTCTCCGTCGAGGCTGAGGCGGCCGCGGGCCATGTCGTCCTGCGCCTCGGGGGGAAGGGCGCGAACGCGCTCGAGGGCGCGTTCCAGAAGTTTGGTCATGCTTTGCATCATGCACGAGGCACGGAGGTCGGAAAACCAGTCGAACGAGGCCGCTCGTGCTGAGAGTCGTGCGATTTTCGGCCGGCAGACTCGCGCAAAACGTGCCTCACACCGCCACCGCCATCGCGGCCTGCTCCTCGACCCCGAACACCCGCTTGTAGCGCTCCACCTCGGCTGCCGGCCCCTGGGCCTTGCTCGGATTGTCGGAGATTTTCACCGTCGGGCGGCCCTCGGCTTCGGTGACCTTGCAGACGACCGAGATCGGGTCGAGCCGCCCCTCCGGCACGAGACCGCGAAAATCGTTGGTCAGCCGCGTGCCCCAGCCGTAGCCGATGCGCATGCGGCCGTGGAAATGGGCGTGGATCGCCTCGATGTCGTCGATGTCGAGCCCATCGGAGAAGATCGCCAGCTTTTCGCGCGGATCGCAGCCGCGCGACTCCCAGAAGGCGAGCGCCTCCTCGCCGCCCGCGATCGGCTCCTTCGAATCGATGCGGATGCCGGTCCAGGCGGTGAGCCAGTCCGGCGCCTTCGCGAGGAAGCCGGTGGTGCCGTAGGTGTCGGGCAGGGCCACCAATAGGTTGCCGGCATAATCCTGCTGCCAGTCGGCCAGCACCGCGTAGGGAGCCTGAGCGAGGGCGTCATCGTCGTCGCCGGCGAGCGCGGCGTAGACCATCGGCAGTTCGTGGGCGTTGGTGCCCACCGCCTCGACCTCGCGGCGCATGGCGATCAGGCAATTCGAGGTGCCGAGGAAGGCGCGCTCGCCCAATCCTTCCCGCATCGCCTGCACGCACCAATCCTGCCACAGGAAGCCGTGGCGGCGGCGCGTGCCGAAATCGGCGATGGAGAGGTCGGGCAGGCGCTTCAGGCGCTCGATCTTCTCCCAGACGCGGGTCATGGCGCGTGCGTAGAGCACCTGCAGCTCGAACTTGCCGAGGCCGCGCAGCACCGCGCGGGAGCGCATCTCGTTGAGGATCGCGAGAGCCGGCACCTCCCACATCGTGGTCTCGACCCAGGGGCCGTGAAAGGTCAGAGCCACCTGTCCGTCGCGCACCTCCAGCTCGTAGTCAGGCAGGCGAAACGCTTCGAACCACGCCATGAACTCGGAGGAGAGGATCTGGCGGCGGCCGTAGAAGGTATTCCCGCGCAGCCAGGTGGATTCGCCCCGGCTCAGGCGGATCGTGCGGGCATGGTCGAGCTGCGCCTGCAACTCCCCGAGGTCAATCTCGTCGGCGACCCGCACGCTCCGGGTGCGGTTCTGGATTCCGAAGCTGACGTTCAGCTCGCGATGGCGGCGGAAGATCATCTGCGCCATCAGGAGCTTGTAGAAATCCGTATCGAGCAGCGAGCGCACGATCGGGTCGATGCGGAAGTTGTGGTCGTAGACCCGCTTCGCGAGGTCGATCATGGGCCGTCCGTGTTCGGGGAGTGTCGCCCGAGCTTGGGGCGGAACGCCCCGGCGATCAACGCCGGTGGGCGCAGGGCTTTGTGACAAAAACGGCGCCCCCGCCGGGGGCGGGAGCGCCGAACGTCACGGAAAGGGGCACGAGGCCCACTCCCGAATAGAATCAGGCGAGGTTGACCTTCTTGGTCTCGGTCTTCGGGCTTTCGCCGGTGAGCGAGGCCTTCACGTAGCCGTAGAGGTGGACCATCGTGGAGGACGGGCTGTCCCAGTACTCGCCCTGCTCGGGATGGATGCGGATCAGGCCGACCTCGGGGTCTTCCTTGCCGTTGGGGAACCACGTCTTGAGGCTCTCCTGCCACTTTTCGTCGATCAGCTTCTGGTCGCGGATCACCTCGGCCTTGCCGGCGATCGAGACGTAGGTCTGGCTCGACGGGTCCGAGTAGGACAGGTTCACCTGATTGTCGCGGCCGATCTCGGCGGTCTTCGGGCTGTGCAGCTTGGTGAAGAACCAAACGTCGCCGTTCTCGTCGATCTCGTTGTTCCACATCGGGCGGCTGTTGAGCGTCCCGTCCTGGTCGGCGGTGGTCAGCATCGCCACCTTGACGTCCTTGACCAGCTCGAAGAGCTTCTTCGCGCCCTCGTGGTCGCGATGGTTGCCCTGGTGCATGAGATCCGTACTCCGTCTGTCGTCAATGGCGTGAGCCGGGCAGGCTGAAGACCCTTGTCGATGGTCCGCTGCCCGGCGATTGCCTCGACAACGAGCGAGGTCGATCTTGGTTCAGGGGGCGGTCGAAGCTTTGCCGGAGGGTGACGGGTGAACGGAATGAGCGTTGCGCTGCTGGCCACGCTGCTGGTCGCCGCTGTGCCGGCCTCCGCGGAGGTGCGCTTCGGCCCCGGCGTGCGCATCGGCGGCCACGATTTCTCGAACCGGCGCTCCCGCAGCGTCCATATCGAGCGGGTGAAGCGGCTGCGCGGCCCCGTCGGCTGCCGGCACCTGCGCCGCGGCGTCTACCGGCGCGGCGACGGCTCGATCGTGCGTGGGCCGATGGAGGAATGCAACCTGATCGCCATTCCGCCGGGGCGGCGGCGCTGAGAACACCGCTTGAAGGCTGGCGTTTGGCGCAAGGGTGGTTAGATGGTCGGGAGCGGGACGGCCCGCCCCGGCGCCCGATGGAGCTTGAGTTTTGGCGATCACGCGCGACGACGTGCTGAAGGCGCTCTCGACTGTCACGGTCGATCGCGGCGGCACCACCCTGCCCGATTCCGGCCGCCTCTCGCCGGTGGTGATCGACCCGGGCAACCGGGTGATGTTCTCGATCCGGATCGATCCGAGCGAGGCCGAGCGGTTCGAGCCGGTGCGGCGCGAGGCCGAAGGCCGCATCCTGGCGCTGTCCGGCGTGTCGAGCGTGCTCGCGAGCCTGACCTCGGAGCGTGCGCCCAACGCGCCGGCTCCCGGCGCGGCCCCGCGTCAAGCGGCCGGCGGTCCCGGTGCTCCGCCGCGCCAGGGCAACGCATTGCCGGGCGTGCGCCATATCGTGGCGGTGGCCTCCGGCAAGGGCGGCGTCGGCAAGTCAACCACCGCCTGCAATCTCGCCCTGGCCTTGAGTGCCCAGGGCCTCAAAGTCGGCCTGCTCGATGCCGACATCTACGGTCCGTCGGTGCCCAAGCTTCTGGGGCTGTCCGGCAAGCCGCGGGTGATCGAGGGCAAGACCCTGGAGCCGCTGCAGGCCTACGGGCTGAAAGCCATGTCGATCGGCCTGCTGATCGAGCCGGAATCGGCGATGATCTGGCGCGGGCCGATGGTGCAGTCGGCCATCACCCAGATGCTGCGCGACGTGGCCTGGGGCGAACTCGACGTGCTCGTCGTCGACATGCCCCCCGGCACCGGCGACGCGCAGCTCACCATGGCCCAGGCCACGCCCTTGTCGGGCGCCGTCATCGTCTCGACGCCGCAGGATCTCGCGCTGATCGACGCCCGCCGCGGCGTGACGATGTTCCGCAAGGTCTCGGTGCCGATCCTCGGCGTGATCGAGAACATGGCGACCTTCGTCTGCCCGAATTGCGGGGCGGCCTCCGCGATCTTCGGCCATGGCGGCGCCCGTCACGAGGCGGAGCGCCTGGAGGTGCCCTTCCTCGGCGAGATCCCGCTCACCATGGCGATCCGCGAGACCTCGGATGCCGGACGCCCCGTGGTCGCGACCGATCCGGACGGGCCGCAGGCCAGGATCTACCGCGAGATCGCCCGGAAACTCTGGGCCAACCTCAGCGGCGCGCCTGCCGGCCGCGCGGCGCCGAAGATCGTCATCGAGTGACTCCCGCCCCGGTCTCCGGGTCGGGTATCTTGGGCCTGATCCTGGCCGGCGGCCTGTCGCGGCGGATGGGTGGGGGCGACAAGCCCCTGCGCCGGCTTGCCGGGCGCACCCTCTTGGAGCGGGTCGCCGAGCGGCTCGGCCCGCAATGCGCCGGCGGGCTCGCGCTCAGCGCCAACGGCGATCCGGCCCGCTTCCGCGCGGCGTTTTCCGGACCCGTCCTGCCCGACACCGTGCCGGACCATCCGGGGCCGCTTGCCGGCATCCTCGCCGGGATGGAGGCCGCCGGTAGAGCGGGCCTCACACACATCGTCAGCGTGCCGGGCGACGCGCCCTTCCTGCCCGTGGACTTCGTCGCGCGTCTCGTCGCGGCCGCGGCTGTGGAGGGCAAGCCGATCGCGCTCGCGGCCTCGGGCGAGCGGCGCCACTTCACCAGCGCGCTCTGGCCGGTCCACTTGCGTGAGGATCTGCGCGGCTGGCTCGCTTCGGGCGAGCGGCGCGTCGGCGGCTTCATCGAGCGGCATGGGGCGGCGGTGGCCTCCTGGCCGGTCGAGCCGGTCGACCCCTTCCTCAACCTCAACGCACCGGAGGATTTGGCCGCGGCCGAAACGCTTCTGGCGCGGGTTCCTTGACGAGCCGGCAATGCACCGCCGGCAGGCTCGCGGATGTTGTGCAAGCCCCTCGGAATTCATATTTAAGTAACTGAGACGACGGCCTTTGGCAGGCAGCGGGTCATCCCACTTCTCCCCCCTCATCCTGAGGTGCCGGAGCGAAGCGGAAGCCTTGAGGGATCCTCCAGAACACGCGCGGGATCGGGAGGATCCCTCAAGGCCGCTTCGCGGCACCTCAGGATGAGGGGAGCGGTCGGGATTGGCGGCCCGTTGACCCGTCCTTGCTAATCTCCGTCCGTTGGCGTTCCGCCATGGGCGACCGAACGAGAACCCGAGAGAGCGACGTTGGCAGACGACAACGACCAACCCGGCGCCGGCACGCCCCCGCCCGCGACCGACATCAAGCCCGTCTCCATCACCGACGAGATGCGCCGGTCCTACCTCGATTACGCCATGAGCGTGATCGTGAGCCGCGCGCTGCCCGATGCGCGCGACGGCCTCAAGCCCGTGCACCGGCGCATCCTGTTCGCGGCGCACGAGAGCGGGCACCTGCCCGAGCGCCGCTACGTCAAGTCGGCCCGCATCGTCGGCGACGTGATCGGTAAGTACCATCCGCACGGCGACCAATCGATCTACGACGCCTTGGTCCGCATGGCCCAGGACTTCTCGATGCGCCTGATGCTCATCGACGGGCAGGGCAATTTCGGCTCGGTCGACGGCGATCCGGCCGCGGCCATGCGCTACACCGAATCGCGTCTGGCCAAGCCCGCCAGCGCGCTCCTCTCGGACATCGACAAGAACACGGTCGATTTCCAGGCGAACTACGACGGGGAGCACGAGGAGCCGACCGTCCTGCCGGCCCGCTTCCCGAACCTGCTGGCCAACGGCGCGGGCGGCATCGCGGTGGGCATGGCCACCAACATCCCGCCGCACAATCTCGGCGAGCTGATCGACGCCTGCATCGCCCTCATCGACGATCAGAGCCTGACCATCGAGGCGCTCAACGAGATCGTGCCCGGTCCCGACTTCCCGACCGGCGGCCTGATCCTCGGCCGCGCGGGCACGCGGCAGGCCTACGCCACGGGCCGCGGCTCGATCATCATGCGGGCGAAATCCCATGTCGAGGAACTGCGCAAGGAGCGCGAGGCGCTGATCTTCACCGAGATCCCGTATCAGGTGAACAAGGCGACGCTGGTCGAGAAGATCGCCGAGCTGGTCAAGGAGAAGCGCGTCGAGGGCATCTCGGACCTGCGCGACGAATCCGACCGCGACGGCATGCGCATCGTCGTCGAGATCAAGCGCGACGCCATGGCCGAGGTCGTGCTGAACCAGCTCTACCGCTACACGCCGCTGCAATCCTCGTTCGGCTGCAACATGGTGGCGCTGAACGGCGGCCGCCCCGAGCTGATGAACCTGAAGGACCTGCTGCTGGCCTTCAACGACTTCCGCGAGGAGGTCGTCTCCCGGCGCACCAAGTTCCTGCTCAACAAGGCGCGCGAGCGGGCCCACGTCTTGTGCGGTCTGGCCATCGCGGTCGCCAATATCGACGAGGTGATCCGCCTGATCCGCACCTCGCCGGACCCGAACACCGCCCGCGAGGCGTTGATGGCCCGCGACTGGCCGGCCCACGACATCGCGCCGCTGATCGCGCTCGTGGACGATCCGCGCTACCGCGTGGCCGAGGACGGCACCTACCGGCTCTCGGAGATCCAGGCCCGCGCGATCCTCGACCTGCGCCTGCAGCGCCTCACCGCTCTCGGCCGTGACGAGGTCGGCGACGAGTTGAAGAAGCTCGCCGACGAGATCGCCGATTATCTCGACATCTTGCGTTCGCGCGCCCGTATCCAGGCGATCGTGAAGACCGAACTGGCCGAGGTGCGCGCGCTCTTCGCCACCCCGCGCAAGACCGAGATCATCGATTCCGATTTCAGCGTCGAGGACGAGGATCTGATCGCCCGCGAGGACATGGTCGTGACCGTGTCCCATGCCGGCTACGTCAAGCGCGTGCCGCTCTCGACCTACCGGGCGCAGCGCCGCGGCGGCAAGGGCCGTTCCGGCATGGCGACCCGCGACGAGGATTTCGTCACCCGGCTGTTCGTGGCCTCGACCCACACGCCGGTGCTGTTCTTCTCCGACCAGGGGCAAGCCTACAAGGAAAAGGTCTGGCGCCTGCCGATGGCCGCGCCGAACGCCCGGGGCAAGGCGCTCGTCAACATCCTGCACCTTCAGAACGAGGGTGAGCGCATCTCGACGATCATGCCGCTGCCCGAGGACGAGACGTCCTGGGACACGCTCGACGTGATGTTCGCCACCGCCTCCGGCAATGTCCGCCGCAACAAGCTGTCGGACTTCACCACGGTGAACCGCAACGGCAAGATCGCGATGAAGCTCGATCCGGGCGACCACATCGTCCATGTCGAGATCTGCCGGCCCGAGCAGAACGTGCTGCTCACCACCGCGCTCGGCCAGTGCATCCGCTTCCCCGTCGAGGATGTGCGCGTCTTCAAGGGTCGCGACTCGACCGGCGTGCGCGGGATCAATCTGGCCAAGGACGACAAAGTCATCTCGATGGCGATCCTCAACGCCTTCGACGCTTCGCCCGAGGAGCGGGCTGGATACCTCAAGATGCGCCGGGCCGTGATCGGCGATGCGGGCGAGGCGGAGGCCGAGCCGGCCGAGGCCGACGAGGCTTCGGAGGCCACGGCGATCTCGCTGGAGCGCTACAACGAGATGGGGGCCGCGGAGCAGTTCGTGCTGACCCTGTCCGAGCGCGGCTTCGGCAAGCGCTCTTCGTCCTACGAGTACCGGACCTCGGGCCGGGGCGGCAAAGGCATCACGGCGATGCGGGTCAACGCCCGCAACGGCCACCTCGTCGCCTCCTTCCCCGTGGAGGCTTCGGACCAGATCATGCTGGTCACCAATGCCGGCCAGCTCATCCGCGTGCCGGTGGACGACATCCGCATCGTCGGCCGCGCCTCGCAGGGCGTGACGGTGTTCAACACCGACAAGGCGGAGCGTGTCGTCTCGGTGGAGCACATCGAGGGCGAGGACGAGAACGGCGACGGCGAAGAGGCCGTCTGATCGAAGGGGCTGCGGAGGGGGCGAAATGGCCTCCCCCTCCGCAGCTCGGCAGGAGTTCTCCATCAAAATTTTGTGATCGAGGATTATTTTTGGAATTACAGTGCCCAGATCTAGTCATGACAGGGTGTTGTTGTCGCGACATCAGTGTTGCCGTTATATCATAGTTTCCATATCCAGCCGTTGGTAGAGAAAGTGCAGCTTTCCTCACACCTTCGGTTCGAGCCGTGCGCAACTCCCTGATTCTCTCCGGCCTCGCGGGCATCCTCCTCTCCGGGACTGCGCTGGCCGCCGACCTGCCGCGCCGCGCCGAGGCGCCGGTCTTCACGCCGATCCCCGTCTTCGCCTGGACGGGCGCGTATTTCGGCGCCAACGGCGGCTACGCCTACACCGAGAGTGACACGCTGCGGACCACCGGCATCGGTGCGCTCCAGGCCAACGTCACCAACGACCTGCGCCGCGCGAACGTCGCTCTGCCGAAGGATGGGTTCAGCTTCGGTGGCCAAGCCGGCTACAACTTTCAGCTCACGCCGGGCACCGGCTTCGTCTTCGGCTTCGAGACCGACGCGCAGTACCTCGATCTGGCGCGCAGCCGCACCGAGACGATCTTCCGACCCGCCATCAACCCGAGCGTGCTGACCAACGTCTACGCCGCCGACCTCGACTTCCTCGGCACCGTGCGCGGCCGTGTCGGCTACGCCTTCGACCGCGTCCTGGTCTATGGCACCGGCGGCTTCGCATACGGCACCACCACGCTGGCCGCGGTCTTCCGCACGGGGACGCCCGTGACCTATGCCGGCGCCCGCTCCGGCCTCGAGACCGGATACGCCTATGGCGGCGGCATCGAGTACGCGATCCCGGCCAATTCCTTCCTGGATCTCACGGGGTCCCTGCAGATGACGGTCAAGGCCGAGTATCTGCGCTACGACCTCGGCAGCCGCACGGTGCTGATCCCCAGCCGGGGCGGCCCCGGCGTCGGCTACAACATCGAATCCCGCACCGAGGGCGCTCTGGCCCGCGTCGGCCTGAACTTCGGGTTCGGCACCTATTAAGCCAGGAAATCGGCGGAGCGCTCCGGTTCCACCGGAGCCTCCTTTCATCCCCGCCCCATCTCGTTCGCGCGGGCGCCCTCCGGGGCGCCCGTTTCTGTTGGCGGCGGTTCCGTTTGTGGGGAAAATGCTCTAGGCCCGTTCCCGTGACGACCCGTACAGCGCTCTACGCCGGTTCCTTCGATCCGGTCACCAACGGCCATCTCGACGTGGTGCGACAGGCCTGCCGCCTCGTGCCGCGGCTGGTGCTGGCCATCGGCGTGCATCCGGGCAAGGCGCCGCTGTTCACGGCCGAGGAGCGCGCCGCCCTGCTGCGCGAGACCTGCGAACCGCTCGCCGCGGCCGAGGGCGCGAGCCTCGAAGTCGTGACTTTCGACGACCTCGCCGTCACGGCCGCCCGGCGCTGCGGCGCACGCCTGTTCATCCGGGGGCTGCGCGACGGCACCGACCTCGATTACGAGATGCAGCTCGCCGGCATGAACGGCGCGATGGCCCCCGAGGTCCAGACTGTGTTCCTGCCCGCCTCCACCGGCGTGCGCCCGATCACCGCGACCCTGGTGCGCCAGATCGCGGCCATGGGCGGCGACGTCTCCCCCTTCGTGCCGCCGGTCGTCGCCGCGCAGCTTGCCGCCCGCTTCGCCAAATCCTGATCCTCATCCAATCCTGATTCCCACTACGGAGCTTTAGACCGCATGAATCGCCGCCACGCCGTCCTCGGCCTCGCCCTCTCCGCCATGCTCCTCGCCGCCCCGGCGCGGGCCGGCGAGAACACCGTGCTTCTCGAGACCAAGGACGGGCGGGTCACGATCGAGCTGCGCCCGGAGATCGCGCCCAAGCACGTCAAGCAGCTCAAGACGCTGATCGGCCAGGGCTTCTACGACGGCCTGAAGTTCCACCGCGTCATCGACGGCTTCATGGTTCAGACGGGTGATCCCAAGGGCAACGGCACCGGCGGCTCCACCCTGCCCAACATTCCCGCCGAGTTCTCCTCCGCGCCGTTCAAGCGCGGCACGGTCGGCATGGCCCGCTCGGGCAGCCCGAACTCGGCCAACTCGCAGTTCTTCATCTGCCTCGGCGACGCGGACTTCCTGAACAACAACTACACCGTCGTCGGCGTCGTCACCTCGGGCATGGACGTGGTCGACAAGGTCAAGAAGGGCTCCAAGGCCGATAACGGCTCCGTGCAGAACCCCGACAAGATCGTGAAGATGACGCTCGCCGGAGGCGGCCAATAGCGGCCCGCCGGCCATCGCGCCGCGGGGTCTGCATCCTCGCGGCCTGCCTTGCCCCGATCATCGCGGGCAGGGCCGATGCGTTCGAGGGCATTGAGCCCTGGCGCACCCTGCCCCAAACCTTGCGGGGTACGCAGCATGTGCCGCTGCCCGCCGGTGACACGGCGGCGGCCCCGGCCGATACCCTGAAGGCGCTCTACCCGGCGCTCGCCGCCTGCTGGAAGGCGCCCGAAGGGCTCAGCCGGTTCGAGCGCGCGGAAATCACGGCGCGTCTCTCCCTGCGCCGGGACGGCTCGGTGATCGGCACGCCGCAGATCACCTTCGCCAAGACGCCGTTTGCGAACACGCCGGGCGATGCCAGAGCCCGGGACATCCTGATTCGGGCGACGCTCGACGCGATCGCCCGCTGCACGCCGGTCCGGCTCACCCCGGCTCTCGGCGGAGCCATCGCGGGGCGCCCCCTGGCGCTGCGCTTCATCTACGACGGACCCAGAGGACAGGGAATTTAACTCATGGCAGAGACGAACGAGACCATCGTCCTGGAGACCACCAAGGGCCGCGTCGTCATCGCGCTGCGCGCCGACCTCGCCCCCAACCACGTCGAGCGGATCAAGACGCTGACGACCCAGGGCTTCTACGACGGCGTGCCGTTCCACCGCGTCATCGACGGCTTCATGGCCCAGACCGGCGACCCGACCGGCACCGGTTCGGGCGGTTCGGAGCTGCCCGACCTCAACGCCGAGTTCAACGCCGAGCCGCATGTGCGCGGCACCTGCTCGATGGCGCGCACCAACTTCCCGCACTCGGCGAATTCGCAGTTCTTCATCTGCTTTTCCGACGCGCGCTTCCTCGACCGCCAGTACACGGTGTGGGGCAAGGTGATCGAGGGCATGGAAGTGGTCGACACGATCAAGCGCGGCGAGCCCGTGCGCGATCCGGACCGGATCGTGAAGGCGACCGTCGCGGCAGCCTAAGCTTGGTTGTACCCCTCTCCCCGCTGTGCGGGGAGAGGGGATGCGCTTCTGATGCTTTGAATGGTCCGGCCGCGGCTCAGCTCTCCGGCGGTTCCCTGAGTCCCGCGGCCTCTTCGAGCCATGTCAGGATTTCCGGTGCCCGCCAGGGCTTGGGCATGAAGGTCGCGGTGACGCGCAGGTCGCTCGGCTGGTCGCCCGCGTCGCCCGAGGTCAGCAGCAGGCGGATGCGCGGCCACGTCACGCCGATGATCCGCGCGAGTTCGAAGCCGCCGATCGTGCCCGGCGTGCGCACGTCCGAGAACACGACGTCGATCCCGTCGCCCCGCTGGTGCAGGATGTCGAGCGCGCGCTCGGCCGTCTCGGCCTCGATGACCTCGAAGCCCTTCTCCTCCAGCAGCTCGGCTGCGAGGTAGCGCTCATCGGGTTCATCCTCGACGACGAGAATGACGGGCCGGCGGCCTGTGGGTCGTGCGTCACTCATGACTGGTCACTCATGACCCTGATAAATCTGGAGAGCTCGCGGGAAAAACGCAGACTGCGCATCCCATGCGACAACCTCCGGCAAAGTCCCCGGTAGACAATACGATAGAACGGTGTGGGCAAACGTCTGTCGTTCATGGGCAACAGCGCCCGGATTTGTTGCGCTCAAGTCCAGTCGGTATGCGGTTTTGCGTGAGATAAGCCGTCGCACCCGCTCTGCGTGCAGGGCTTGATGCGCCCCGACCCCACCGGTCCGGGGTCAAGTGTGCGGTCGGAATAAAATCCGCATTTTCAACGGGGATGGCAACGCGAGAGCGGTTGACGGGTTAAGGCTCAGGTGTGTTCACTGTTTGTTCTGAGCGATGCCCTCCCGAGCCCCTTCGAACCTGCGCCATGCCCCCTTCCCGCTCCTCCGACGTGCCGACGCTGGATGCGCTACGCCGCCTGACGGAGCGCACCGGGACCGGGAGCGAACCGGCGGATTCGCGCACCCTCCCCTTCGGGGTGACGGGGCTCGACGCGGCTTTGCCCGGTGGCGGGCTGGCCCTCGGGGCGCTCCATCAGATCCATGAGGGCGGCCCGCGCGGGCGCTACGCCGCCACCGCCGTGCTGTTTGCCGGCGGCATCCTCGCCCGGCTCGACGGGCCGGTGCTGTGGTGCCTGCACAGCCGCGACCTGTTCGCTCCCGCGCTGGCCCGGGTCGGGCTGCATCCCGACCGGGTGGTCTATTGCGAGACGTGGCGGGATGCCGAGGTGCTGCCGGCCATGGAGGAGGGTTTGCGCCATCGCGGGCTGGCCGGCGTCGTCGGCGAACTCACCCGCATGACGCTCACCCCGTCCCGCCGGCTCCAACTCGCGGCGGAGGGCTCGGGCGTCACCGCGCTCGTCGTGCACCGCCTCTGCGCGGGGGAGGCCGTCGAGCCGGAGCCCAGCGCCGCGCGAACCCGCTGGCGGGTGGCGCCCGCCCCTTCCGAAGGAACGAACCGTCGAATGGGCCGGCCGCGCTGGCGGCTCGACTTGCAGCGCTGCCGCGGCGGGGCGCCGGGGGCTTGGATCGTGGAGGCTTGCGATGCGCAGGGTCGTCTCGCTGTACCTGCCAGCCTGGCCGACCGACCGGCTGCGCCGGAGCGGGTCCAGCGCCGCGCCGCCGGATGAGCCGCTTGCCACCGTGGCGCAGGACGGTGCCCGTCGCGGGCTCGCCGGCGTGGACGCCGCCGCCCGCCGCCTCGGCCTGCGACCGGGCATGAGCGCGGCCCAGGCGCAAGCGCTGGTGCCGGGCCTTCATCTCGTCCCCGCCGATCCCGAGGCGGATGCGGCGGCCCTGGCGCGGCTCGGCCTGTGGTGCCAGCGCTACGCGCCGATCGTCGCCCTCGACCCGCCCGACGGCCTGATGATCGACATCACCGGCGCCGCCCATCTCCACGGCGGCGAGGCGCCCCTGCTCGCCGACCTGTCCGCGCGTCTGGAGCGGTCGGGAATCCTGGCGCGGCTGGCGCTTGCCGACATTCCGGGCTGCGCCTGGGGTGTGGCCCGCTTCGGCGAGGGCGGGATCGTGCCTCGGGGCGGGGCGGAGCAAGCGATCGCGGGGCTGCCGGTGGCGGCCCTGCGGCTCGGCTTCGAGGCGGTGCGGGCGTTGCAGGATGTCGGCATCACCCGCGTGGGCCACTGCCTCGACAAGCCGCGGGCCTCGCTCAGGCTGCGCTTCGGTGCCGAGTTGCTGTTCCGCCTCGACCGGGCGCTGGGCCGCGAGCCGGAGCCGCTGACGGCGCTTGAAGCTCCCGAGACGCCGCGTGTCGCCCTGCGCTTCGCCGAGCCGGTCGGCGCCCGCGAGAGCCTGGAGCGGGTCGTCGCCGACCTCTGCGCCCGGCTCGTGCCGGAACTGGAGCGGCGCGGCCTCGGCGCGCGCCGGCTCGATCTCGTCTTCGTCCGCGTCGATCGCCTCGATCAGGCGATCCGAATCGGCACGGCGGGGCCGAGCCGCGACGCCGCCCACCTCGCCCGGCTGCTCGGCGAGCGCCTCTCTCTGATTGATCCCGGCTTTGGCATTGAGGAAGCGGTGCTCTCCGCCTCGCGGGTCGAGCCTCTGGCCGAGCGGCAGGACACGCATCTCGCCGCCGGCCCGCAGGCGCCGGACCTCGCCGCTCTGGTCGATACCCTGCTGGTGCGCCTCGGCGCCGCCCGGGTCTACCGGCTGGCGCCGGTGGAGAGCGACCTGCCCGAGCGGGCGGTGTGCCGCGTGCCGGCGCTGGCCGCTCCCCTCGGCGCACTCTGGCCCACGGACCTGCCGCGCCCGGCCCGCCTCCTGGCGCCGCCGGAGCCGGTCACGGCGATGGCCGAGATCCCCGACGCGCCGCCGCTGTTCTTCGTCTGGCGCAACACCCGCCACCGGATCGCCCGGGCCGACGGGCCGGAGCGCATCCTCGGCGAGTGGTGGGTGGCGGATGCGGAGGCCGACCTGACGCGCGACTATTACCGCGTCGAGACGGAGGCGGGCGAGCGCTTCTGGCTGTTCCGCGACGGACCGATGGAGGCCAACGGCCGCTGGTGGCTGCACGGGCTCGGCGAGGCGTGACACCGACCCGCGATGATCCATGGCTGGTCGCCCCCGCGACTGCGGGGCGGCGGGCGTCCGACTTTGGTCGGGAGCGATGCAATTCAGCATGAGCACGCCGGAGCTTCAGGTCACGACGCACTTCTCCTTCCTGCGCGGCGCATCGAGCCCGGAGGAGCTGTTTTCCGCAGCGAGCTTGCTCGGCATCCCGGCTTTGGGCGTGACCGATCACGGCTCTCTCGCGGGGATGGTGCGGGCGCATCAGGCGGCGAAGGTCACGGGCGTGCGCCTCGTCGTCGGCTGCCGGCTCGACCTCGACGATCTGGCTTCGCCGCTGCTCGTCTATCCGACCGACCGGGCCGCCTACGGCCGGCTCTGCCGCCTGCTCAGCATCGGCAAAGCCAGGGGCGGCAAGGGCCGCTGCCGCCTGACATGGCGCGATCTCGAAGTGTGGCAGGAGGGGTTTTTTGCGATCCTGCTTGCCGAACGGCCCGAGCCGACGCTGCCGGGCGACCTCGTCCAACTCAAAAAAACATTCGGAGCCCGCGCCTCCTGCGCGCTGACCCGCCGCTTCCGCCCCGACGACGCCGACCGGCTCGACGCCGTGGCCGCCGCGGCGCGGGCGGCGCGGGTGCCCTGCGTCGCCACCGGCGACATCCTCTACCATGTGGCGGGCCGGCGCCGGCTTCAGGACGTCGTGACCTGCATCCGGCTCGGGCTCACCATCGACCGGGCGGGCTTCGCCAAGGAGCGCCACGCCGACCGCTACCTGAAAGCTCCGGCCGAGACCGCGCGCCTGTTCGCCCGCTTTCCCGAGGCGCGGGCGCGGGCGGGCGAGATCGCCTCCGCCTGCACCTTCTCGCTGGACGACCTCGCCTACACCTACCCGACGGAAACCCGCGAGGACGGGCTCTCGCCGCAGGAGCGGCTGGAGATCCTGACCTGGGCCGGCGCCGCGACGCGCTATCCGGCCGGCGTGCCGGAGGCGGTGACGCGCCAGTTGCGCCACGAACTCGACCTGATCGGGCGGCTCGCCTACGCGCCCTACTTCCTGACGGTCGAATCCATCGTCGCCTTCGCCAATCTTGAAAAGATCCTGTGCCAGGGGCGCGGCTCGGCGGCCAATTCCGCCGTCTGCTTCTGCCTCGGCATCACCTCGATCGATCCGATGCGGCAGAACCTGCTGTTCGAGCGCTTCGTCTCGGAGGCGCGCCGCGAGCCGCCCGACATCGACGTCGATTTCGAGCACGAGCGCCGCGAGGAGGTGATCCAGTGGATCTTCGCCACCTATGGCCGCCACCGCGCCGCCCTCACCGCCATCGTCAGCCGCTTCCGCTCCCGCGGGGCGCTGCGCGAGGTCGGCAAGGTGATGGGCCTGCCTGAGGACGTGACCGGCGCCCTCAACCGGATGACCTGGTCCTGGAGCAGCGAGGGCGTCGGCGAGCGCGAATTGCGCGAACTCAACCTCAACCCCGACGATCGGCGCCTGCGCCTGACGCTCGAGATCGCCCGCGAACTCATCGGCACGCCGCGCCACCTCTCCCAGCATCCCGGCGGCTTCGTCCTGACGCTGGACCGGCTCGACGAGCTGGTGCCGGTCGAGCCCGCGGCGATGATCGACCGTCAGGTCATCGAGTGGGACAAGGACGACATCGACGCCCTGAAGTTCATGAAGGTCGACGTGCTCGGGCTCGGCATGCTCGGCTGCCTGCGCCGCGCCTTCGACCTGTTGGCCGAGATCAAGCACGCGCCGCTCGATCTCGCCTCGATCCCTTCCGAAGATCCGGCCACCTACGCGATGATCCGGCGCGCCGACACGCTCGGCGTGTTCCAGATCGAGAGCCGCGCGCAGATGGCGATGCTGCCGCGGATGAAGCCGGACAAATTCTACGACCTCGTCATCGAGGTGGCGATCGTGCGCCCCGGCCCGATCCAGGGCGACATGGTCCATCCCTATCTGCGCCGCCGCGAGGGCCTCGAAGAGGTGACCTACCCGACGCCCGAGCTGCGGGCGGTTTTGGAGAAGACCCTCGGCGTGCCGCTGTTCCAGGAGCAGGCGATGCAGGTGGCGATGGTCGGCGCCGGCTTCTCCGCCACCGAGGCCGACGAGCTGCGCCGCTCCATGGCGACCTTCAAGTTCACCGGCGGCGTCCACCGCTTCCAGGACCGCCTCGTCGAGGGCATGGTCGCCAACGGCTACGCCCGCGACTTTGCCGAGCGCACCTTCAAGCAGCTCGAAGGCTTCGGGTCCTACGGCTTCCCCGAGAGCCACGCCGCCTCCTTCGCGCTCCTGGCCTATGCCTCGTCGTGGATGAAGTGCCACCATCCGGATGTGTTCTGCGCCGCGCTGCTGAACGCGCAGCCGATGGGCTTCTACGCCCCCGCCCAGATCGTGCGCGACGCCCGCGCCCACGGCGTCGAGATCCGCCCGCTCGACGTGAATTTTTCGCAGTGGGACTGCACCCTCGAATCGCTCGGTGCGGGCCGAAAACTGTTCGCGGTGCGTCTGGGTCTGCGCCTCGCGGGCGGCCTGTCCGAGCGGGACGGGCAGCATCTGGCGAAGATGCGCGGCGGGCGCCCCTTCGCCTCCCTGCCCGAACTGGCGGACCGGGCCGGAATCCCGGCAGCCAGCCTGACCTGCCTCGTGCGGGCCGATGCGTTCCGCTCGCTCGGCCTCAACCGGCGTGAAGCCGCCTGGGCGGTCAAGGCCCTGCGGCCCGATCCCCTGCCCCTCTTCGCCGCCCTGTCCGCACCGATGCCCGCCGAACCCGCCGTCTCGCTGCCGGCGATGAGCGAGGGCGGCGAGGTCGTCGCCGATTACGGTGCCAACGGCCTCAGCCTGCGCGCCCACCCCCTCGCCTTCCTGCGCGAGACCCTCACGGCTCTGGGGGCCCGGCCCTGCGCGGCGCTGGAGCGGGTGGGCAACGGGGCGCCGATCGTCGTCGTCGGGATCGTGCTGATGCGCCAGCGGCCGGGCTCGGCCAAGGGCACGATGTTCATGACTCTGGAGGACGAGACCGGCATCGCCAACCTGATCGTCCGGCCCGAGCTGTTCGACCGGCAGCGCCGGGTCGTGCTCGGCGCCCGGCTGATGGCCTGCCGCGGTCGGGTGCAGCGGGTCGGCGACGTGATCCACCTCGTGGCCGTGGAGCTGTTCGATCGCTCCGGCCTGCTGCGGCGGATCGGCGAGGCGCCGATTGCCCTGCGCACCGGCCGCGGCGACGAGACCGGCCAGAGCGTCCGGCCCGATCCGCGTGAGGCCGCGCTGCCGGTGCGGGCTCGCAATTTCCGGTAGGCTCGAAGCGCGATTGGCCCGTACAGAGACTGAGGACGCGCATCGGCGATCGCGCGGACGAGCCGGATGATCTGGAGGCCGTATCATGACCTCGGCGGAGATCGGTCTCTCGGAGCCGCCTACACATCGACGTCGGTCGCTGTCCCCGACCGTCATCGAGCGCGCGTTGGCTTATGCCTCGATCGCGTTGCTTGTCGCAGTGGCAGGCGCGCTCGTCCGTGGCCACGCGGACTGGCTGAAGGTTCCCGCCCTCATCCAGCTGCACATCGCGACAATCAGCCTGTGCCTTGTGCTGACGCCCGTGCTGCTCCTCGGACGGCGCGGCGTGCGGTGGCACCGCGTGCTCGGTTATGGATGGGTCGCGTCCATGAGTGCGACGGCTCTGCTGACCTTTGGTATCCGCGACAGCAACCACGGCGGGCTGAGTGCCATCCACGTCCTATCGGCAATCACGCTGACGCAAGCACCGATGCTGGCATGGCATGCCCGCAAACATCGCGTCGATGCGCATCGCTACACAGTCCTGTCGCTGGTTTCAGGTGCACTCTTGATCGCGGGGCTGTTTACCCTGTTGCCCGGTCGCATGTTGGGTCGATGGCTGTTTGCCTGATGCTAGAGCCATGCATTTCACCGATGTATCACTAAGGAAACCATGACCGGCCTCTGTGATCAGATTCATGAAGTCTTCGCATTGAGGTCTTTGGATCGCTCTCGAGTCGAAGCAATCAATCCCGGGTTAAACCCCATCTTTCGGCCGTAACGCGAAAGCCCGGGCCCTGCCCTCGCCGGTCCGTCACGCTGTCCGGGTGATCAGGATCCGATCTGCGCGCCGATCCTCATGTCGGGGGCCGGGCGAGGCCTTCTCGCCTCATTCTCCGCCGGCCGCGGCGACTCAGCGATCGACAGAACATGATCGCTTCCTGCCGGGTTAGCCCGAGCGCGAGGGGGGCCACGATGATCCTGCGAACGGGCGCGGTCTGGCTCGGGCCACCGCGAAGAAAAAAGGTCCGTTCCGTCGATGCAGACAGTCTCCCAACCGCGCGACACCGCCATCGTGTTCGGCGGCGGCAACGCGCTCGGTGCCTATCATGCCGGCGCCTTCGCGGTTCTGCAGGCCCGCGGCATCCGGCCGGACCGATTGGTGGGCGCCTCGATGGGGGCCGTCACCGGGGCGATCATCGCCGGCAACGCGCCGGAGGACCGGATCGAGCGGCTTGACCGGTTCTGGAACGAGGCGACCCTGCAGACCGGCCTCTCCGGAACCGATTTCCTGAAGCCGCGGCAGTACTACAATGCCCTCCACTCGCTCCTGACGCTGGCCTGGGGGCGGCCCAGCATCTTCACGCACCGCTATCCCGGCCTGTGGTCGGCCCTGCCCTGGGTGCCCAACGACGTCGCCTTGTTCGACCACAGGCCCCTGCGCGCCACGCTCGAGCGTCTGGTCGATTTCGAACGCCTGAACCGGGCCGAGATCCGGCTCACCATCGCCTGCATCGACGTGGCGACCGGCGAGGAGGTGTACTTCGACAACACCCATCAGGCGATCCAGCCCGAGCACATCCTGGCCAGCGCCGCCCTGTTGCCGGCGTTCCCGCCGGTCGAGATCGACGGGCGCATGCTGTGCGATGCCGGCTACACCAACAACCTCCCCCTCGATCCGCTGTTCGAGCCCGAGCCGACCCGCGACCTGCTCTGCATCGCCCTCGACCTGTTCTCCCTGCGGGCGGATCGTCCGCGCTCGCTCGACGCGGTGCTGGAGCGGGCCAACGACCTCATCTTCGCCAGTGCCGCCCGGCGTGCGGTCGCGGGGCTCGCGCGCAGCTATGCCCTGCGCGAGCGGCTCGATCCGGACGGCCCCGCCGCGACGCTCTTGCACATCGTCCATCAGGCCGGCGCGGACCAGCTCGCGTCGAAGAGCTTCGACTTCTCGCCCTCCTCGATCCGCGACCGCTGGGAGGCGGGCGCCCGCGACATGGAGCGGGGTCTCGACCGCCTGGCCGAACTGCCGCCTCCGCCGGGCCGCTTCCGCTACGAGTGCCCGTGACGGCACGGCGACGGCCGGCTTGTCGGGGGCAGACGATGCTCAGCGGTCGCAGCCTTGCCGGCTTGCGTTTGCGAGGGGGGGCTGTCGACCTCTTGCCGACCTTCGAAACGTCCGCTTCGAGGCTGTCGAGGCGGAGGACAATGACCGGGTCAGGTGGACGGCGCTCCAGCACGACCTGGGCAAATTCTGCAGAAAAAGTGTTTCAGATCAGAGAATTAGCCCAGTGGCCCGCTTTTGTTGAGTCATTGATCTCGCTGCGGAAATCCGGAATCTCGCCCAGGTAGTGCTCGCTAGTTTGGAGTTAAGGCAGATCAATATTTGCATTTGAAAACGATCGCTTTATAGGGATGTCCTTCGTTCAATGGATCGAAGCATTGTCAGCAATTCCGCGCTAACGCGTGCAATTTGGCGGTGATAAACTAGGGAAACGACTGATGTCCAGCGATCTTGGCCTCGACCTGCCGAACGACTTGTCTGCGTTCGTGGGAACCCATTTCATCTATACCTACGCCAACGGCTGGAAGTATGAGTGGTATGCCCGTAACGAGAAGACATGCGATTACCGCATACACCAGGGCTTGGTCGGTGGGCGCTGGGTGACCAACCAAGCGGTCGATCTCGTCCAGCTCGCGCCGGACATGTATAAGGCCGATTGGCACGAGCCCACCGGCACCTGCGTCAGCCTCTATTTCGATACGAAGCGCAGGCTGGTGCACGGCACCATCTTCTTCCCGCAGTGGATCGCGGGTGAAGGAGCACATCCCGAGAAGACGATCTGCTACCAGAACGACTTCATGGACGATATGCACCGCTTCCGAGACGAAGGCCCGGCATACCCATACGTGGTCATCGGCGAGTTCGCCAAGATCACATTCATGGAGCAGCGTGGCCGCGACAACGACGAGGTCATCAACGCGGCCCCCGGCCAGCTTCCTGCGGGCTATCTCGAACGCACGAACTGATCACGCCAGAGCGGATGACGGCATTCATTTGACCGAATGCCGTCGTCACTCGCTGTAGCGCCAGCCGAGCATGGTGCGGGAACGCTATAGACACGGTTGGGTTGGAGCCAGTTGGTCCCCTCTACGGCACACTTGGGTCGCATATGGAATGCCCGCCTCTGGTCAAAGGGTCCGCTCCCCACCCCAACGGTCCTTCGCACAGGCAAGCCGGCTGCGTTTCACCCCGATCCCCGCCGGCGTTCAGATCTGCGCCGACTTGGCCGGCCTGAGCGAGCGCCGCCACCGGCCTGGCATCGGCCACGCCGAGGCCGAGCGCGATTGCCGCCGCGCGGCCAGCACGAGGTAGATGAGCGAGGCGAGGTGCCCCGCACCCACCGCCGCCGCGGCGCCGCTGACGCCGCCGGCTTGCATCAGCGGGACCACCACGGCGAGCGACACGACCATGCTCACGCACAGCGACTCGAACAGCACCCGGGTGTTCTGCTTGGCGCGGAAGTAGTTCGCGGCGAGGTCGCGGGCCAGCACGATCACGACGCTGACCGAGAGGATGTGCAGGCAGTTGGCATAGGCCGCATATTCCGCCCCAAAGATCAGGCGCAGCCACATCTCGCCCGGAATGGCGAGGAACGCGAGGATCGTGATGATCGGCACTCCGAGCTTGACGCCTGTGCGCAGCAGGTAGCGGCGCAGAGCCGCCTCCCCGCCCTCGGAATGCGCGCGCGCGGCGGCCACCGGCAGGACGTTCTCCGTGGCGGCGAGCAGCAGCAGCACGGTCCCCACGAGGTACTGCGCCGCCCGCAGGCCGCCGAGTTCCTTGAGGCCGAGCGTCGAGCCTGCCATCAGCCAGATGAGCTGCTCCTGGACGAAGGTGACGAAGACGATCGGCAGGAGCCAGCGCGCGAGCGGGATGTGGCGTCGAAAGACCGCGCCGGTTTGCACGCGGCCGGGCCGGTGCAGGATCGGCCGGCCGAACGCAACGATGAAGGGCAGGCAGGTCGCGAGCGAAGTCGCGGCGAGCAGCCAGACGAAGCCGTTGCTGCCGATGGCATCGTGCTCGAGCCAGATCAGCAGGGCGACGAAGGGGAAGCTTGCGGCGCGGGCGAAATCCATGAGCAGGGCCTGCACGCCCCGACCTTTCGCAAACAGGAGGCGGCGCAGGGTGAACTGGAGGTTCTGCGCCAGCATCAGGGCGCAGGCCGCCAGAAGCGTCTCGCCCGACATCCCGCCGATGAGGAGGGCGATCACAACGAAGACCGCGCCGGGCACGCAGAGCAGGAAGGCGCCCGCGAGGATGGTCGCGGCATAGGCCGTCGAGACGCCGCTGCGGGCGCCGACAAGGGTCATCATCGGCGCGGTGATCAGGGCGTTGTGCAGGGCCTGTGCGAAGCTGAGCACGATCAGGATCATCGCGAAATGCCCGAACTCGGCGATGCCGAGCAGGCGGGCGGCAACGATGCCGCTGAGGAAGCCGAAGCCGCTGACGACGCCCTGGTCGGCCAGGGCGGCGAGGGCGGCCGGCGGACGCCGGACGAGGCCGGCGGCGCGCCGGAGCAGGCCTGCCGGCCGGGAGGACGCGGTGTGAGCTTCGGGCATCGCGGATTTCCTGCTCAGCGCGTGGCCAGGATGGCCGTCGCGGCGCGGCGCATCGCCCGGCTCCGGCTGAACAGCCAGAGCGGGTTGGATGCCACGACGTTGCGGCTGGCGCCGCGCTTGAATTCGGTGACGCCCGGGTTACCGGCGGGGTCGATGCCGCCGAGATCGAGCACCGACCCCCCCTCGCGCTTGGCCCGCTCGATCAGGCGCCAGAGGGCGAGGCGGCCGGCTCCGGTCGCCTTGGCCCGCTCGTTCGAGGCGACGTAGAAGTCCGTCCAGCGGTTCGCAGCCCGGTGGATGATCCGCACCAGAACGGGCTCGTTCCGCTCTCGTATTTCGAGGAACAGGAGGTTCGGGTCGTTCGCGGCCAGATCGCGGAAGGCGGTCGTGTCGAGGCTGTTGCGGAACCCTTTGCGCCGTTTCAGGGCATCGTAGAGCCGGACGAAGGTCTCGAAGGCCGCCAGCCGTTCTGCCGGACCGGTCGGGAATGTCGTCGTGAGATCCGGGTTTCGCTCGGCGGTCTTGAGAACGTCGCGCCAGCGACCCTCCATGGCGGAGCGGATCTGGTCGATCTCTCCGGTCAAATTGAGTTCCAGCGTGTGCATCCGGGCGGTGACGACCGGCGCGAAGCCGTGGCCGAGCAGGGCCAGCACCGCGGCCGGCGTCTGGAACTGTTGGTAGTTCACGCCGAGCAGATCGAGGCGGCCGAGGTCGAGATGGCCGAGGAAGGCGCGGAACACCGCCTCCGCCCGCTTCTCACCGAGCCGTGTCAGGACCGGGCAGCCCTGCGCCAGGACGATGTGGCTGAGCCAGCGGCGGCGGCGCTGAACCTGGGCGTAGGCGAGTGCCTGTCCGTCGCCGGCGCGGATGGCGAGCCGCCGCACCTCCCAGCCGACGCGGCGCTTGTACTCGCCCCAGTGGCGCGACGCGTAGAGGTTGGCGCCCGGCTGCTGCCAGACCGCCTCGTCCCAATCGGGATCCTCTGTGACGTCGACGACCGTCAGTTGCCCCACCTTCGAACATCCTTTCCGTGCCGGCCGTTCCGGCGCGGGACAGGCCATGGCCTGCCTGACGCTGATCAGCAAGGGACGAGCCACCACGCCGTCATCAATAATGAAACCAATATGTCAGATTAACCACGGTCGATCGGGATGATTTGTGCAGATGCCATCAGCTTATCCCTGTGATAGATGCGGGCATCGGAGGGTGAAGCGCGGATGAAGCACTGGGTCAAGACGACGTTGCGCCGCGCGCCGGCCCTGCGCGCGCTCGCCCTGCGCGGGGGCGCCCTGTTCAAGTCGCTGGCCTGCGCCGAACCCGGTCTCTACACCCTGTGCTACCATCAGGTGCCGGAAGACCAGCAGGATCGTTTCGCCGCGCAATTGCGCCATCTCAGCCGGCACGGGGATTTCATCGATGCCGACGGGGCTGCCGAACGCCTCGCCGCGGGCTGGCCCGCCCGCGACCGCGCCTTCCTCGTCACCTTCGACGACGGCTACGCCGACACCTTCGAGGTGGCGCGTCCCGTTCTGCGGGCCCTGGGCATTCCGGGTATCGTCTTCCTGATCAGCGACTGGATCGATGCGCCGCCGGGCACGCCGCCCGGCCTCGACCGGGCGACGTCCCTGGCCCCGAGCGGGCGCCTCTATATGGGACGGGCCGAGATCGCGGCCTGGTGCGCCGACGGTCTCGACATCGGATCCCACACCGCCACCCACTCGCAACTGAGCCGGCTCGACCGGGCGCGGGTCGCCGACGAGATCGCCCGCTCCCGGCGCGACCTCGCCGCCCTCACCGGCCGGGAGATCCGCCATTTCGCCTGCCCCTGGGGTGTCGCCGGCCGCGATTTCGACCCGGAACGGGACCCGGCGCTGGCCCTGGAGAGCGGTTACCGGACCTTCTTCACCACGCGGCGCGGCCGGGCGCTGAGCGCCGCGGATCTGCCGACGATGCCCCGCCACGTGGTCGAGCCGCATTGGCCGGTCACCGATTTCGAGGCCCTGATGGGCGGCCGCAGGACGGGATGGCGGGCGCGCGGCACGGCTTGAGACGAGTTCCGTTCAGAGCCGTATCCAGCCTGATCGCATCCGGCCGGCGCCGCTCGGCCCTTGTTGTGACGCGCTTTCTTTCGACGAGCCGGTGACCCCTTCGTCGGAATGCGCTTTCGCCTTCTGCCTCGTCCGGTTCCGAAAGCCGGTGGTGACCTTTCGGGACGATGCTCTGGGTTCCTGTCTTGGCATCATCTTTTTCCGAAAGCCGGCAACCACCTTTCGGGATGATGCTCTATCCCTGCCGATCGGCGCCGGGCCGGTTCGGGTCCGCGGCGCCTGACTTGAGGCCGCCCATCCATGGCAACCGGTGCGATGCGCCCGATCCTCGTCGTGACCGGGGCGCTCGCCCCCTACACGCATGTCCTCTACGATCATCTGGCCGAACGGCTCGCCGGCCGTGACGGCCGGGCCCTGCATGTTCTGTCCTGCACGCCGCGCGAGAGCGCCCGGCAGTGGGTGATGCCGCCGCCGCGCTTCTATCGTCATGCGGTGCTGCCGGGCCTGCGCTGGCACCGCTCCTCGATCCGGAACCTCTACGTCAACCCGGCGGTGGTGCCGCGGCTCGCCGCCCTCCATCCGGCGGCGGTGGTGCTCAACGACTTCTCGCCGACCATGCTGTTCGCGGCCGGCGCCGCGCGCCTGCGGCGTATCCCGACCCTGATCCGCAGCGACGGGGTGCCCGAGACCGATCCCGGGGAGCGTTCGGCCCCACATCGCTGGCTGCGCCGTGCCATCGTCGCGGGGGCCGCCGCCGGGATCGGGCCGAGCGAGGGCAGCGGCGCCGTGCTCGCCCGCTACGGCTTGCCGGCTCGAAACTTCGTCCTGAGCCCGCTCTTTCCGGCCTGGACGCCGCCCACCCCGCCTCCGCCCGACTGCGAACGGCCCTACGACCTCCTGTTCTGCGGCATGTTGAACGAGGAGGTAAAGGGCGCGCGCTTCTTCACCGACGTGGTGCTCGGCTGCTCGGCCCGCGGCCGGCGCCTGTCGGTCCGGGTCGCGGGGGACGGGCCGCTGCGGACGGAGATGGAGGCGCGTTTCGCGCAAGCCGGACTCTCCGCCCGCTTCGATGGCTTCCTGGGCCAGGAGGCGCTGCCCGAGGTCTACGCCTCGGCCAGACTCTTCCTGTTTCCGAGCCGCGGCGACGTGTGGGGAATCGTCGTGCAGGAGGCGCTCCAGAGCGGGACGCCGGTGCTCGCCTCGCCCCATTCCGGCGCGGCCCGTGGTCTCCTCGAAACCTATGGTTGTGGCGAGGTGCGGCCGATGGCGGTGGCGGATTGGGGCGAGGCGACCCTGCGGCTCCTCGACGACGAGGGCCGCCGCCGGGACCTGCGACGTGCGGCAGAGCGCGCGCTCCCGCACTTCACGGTGGAGGCGGCCGTCGCGGGGTATCTCGATGCCCTCGAGCCCCTTCTGGTGCAGCGCAGCTGACCTCGCCATCCGGTCCGGAGCACGCAATGCGAAGTTGTATCCAGACTTGTTCGCGGCAGGGGGCGGTCTGCAACCGATCCGAGCGGAGGCTACCTTCGACGGCGCAAGCGCAGATACTCGATGTATCCGGCCGGCTCAGGGTCAAACCTCTGTCGATAGTCCGAAAGGCCGCAACTCACCTCTATCGAACTGCCGAGCGTCTCAGGCGGGAGCGATTAACATTCTATATTAAATCGAGAATACATGTATCATATTTGTGATATTTTTACAACATCTTACTAGAAGGTAAACTCGGCAATATCGTCCTTAAAAATTTGCCTTGCTTCGGACGTTTATTTCGAACGATTGTGTTGTTGCGGATCATTCCTCGCCCGCTTGTGTCCGCCTGGCCTCCATGTCTCGCTGGAAGCGTTTCAAAATGGACATAATCAAGAAATTGCGCTGGGAGCGTCCACTTGATCTTGATCGCGGCGAGCCTCAAACTATGACCGTTGCTTCTCACGATGCTTCAAAGCAGGCCGATAGCCTGACGAGTATCCTGCGTCTCGTGCAATCGGATGCCGATGCGAACGCCGCCGTGCCGGTTGCGTCGCCCTCCTCCTCTCAGGATTGGGCGAACCTGATCGACCGCGTGCGGGCCGCCGCCCAGCGGACGCGCGAAGTCGAGGCGCAAGCCCAGGAGCAGGAGCAGCGCGTGCACGAGCTGCTGGAACGCGTTCGTGACGACGTGAAGCTCGCCAGCGAGCGGGTCCGGGCCGCGGAGACCAAGGCGGCCAACGTGCAGGCTCAGGCCGAGCAGCGCATCCGCGCGGCGGAAGAGCGGGCAGAGGCCGCCGAGGAGCGCGCCCGGATCGCCGAGGATTGGCTGAAGCAGGTGCACGAGGCCATCGTCAGCGAGTTCTCGACCCTCACCGAGGTGCCGTCCAAGGCTGCGTGAGACCTCCGCGGTCGTGATACCGGCCGGCGATCGTCCTCGGTGCCGATTGGTCGAGCTGTCAGCGCCGGGCGTCCGTGAACGGCGAGGCCGGTAGCCCGTCCCGCCGCATCTTCGACGGATCGAGGCGAAGCGTGACGCCGCGCTTGGCGGTGAAGCGGGCAAGCGCATCGAGGTCGCCCGGATTCGGGACCGGGCCGTCGAGGCGGGTGTTGAACAGGATGATCTGCCGGCCCGCCTCCGCCTTGTCGGTGAGCGCGAGATCGTCGCTGCCGATGCTCACGTTGTCGACGATCTGGTTGTTGCGCGCCACGCCCGGCTCGTCGTTGAGCGCCTCCGCGAGCTTCGGGTAGCGCATCCGCCAGGGCGGGGCGTCGAGCGGCATCGCGGCGAAGGCGGCTCGGAATTCCGAATCCGCCTCGGTCAGGGACGGCTTCATCCACGTCAGCCCCCGCGCGTCGAGGGCGACCATCGGGCTCGAAGCGACGAAGACGTTGCGGGTGATCGTGTTGTCGCTGCCGCCGCCGATGAAGACCGGCTGCTGCACATCGACGAACAGGTTGCGGCGGATGGTGAAGCCGCTCGCCATATCGTCGAGATAGATGCCCTTCACCTCCATGCCCGGCACGGTGCGGATGTCGTGGATGTAGTTGTCCTCGATGATCGAGCCGCGGGCCGTGAAATCGCGTCCGGCATAGATCGCGCCGGTATCGCTCAGGCCGTGGATCAGGCGGGCCACCTCGTTGCCGCGAAACAGGTGGTCGTTGCCGCGCAGGTAGATGGCGTAGCCGATCGCGTCGGTCATGAGGTTTCCGCTCGCCTCCGCGCCGACGCCGTCGAGTTCGATCGCCGAATTCTGGGTCCGGCTCAGCCGCGAGAAGCGGGTGAAGCGGGTGTCGCGCACGAACAGCCCGCCCCGCTGAAGCGTGGCGCGGTCGCCGCCGACGAGGCGGACCGCGCTCGCGCCGATGTCGTGGACCGTGCAGCCGGAGACGCCGCCCCCGGTCACCCCCTCGAACACCGCCGCACGGCCCGCCGCCCAGGCCATTTCGCTCGCGCGGATCTCGATATCCTCTCCCCCTTGCACGACGACCAAGTCGCCGCGTGCGCGCTCCAGCCGAAGCCGCTCGATGCGCAGGTGCCGCGCGCCATCGGCCCGGATCAGCGTCTCGGCGAGGCTGGCTTCGAGGCTGGCCGCGCCGGGAAACGGCCACGCCAGCAGCAGGCCGCTCTCGCGGTCGCGCCACCATTCACCGGGTTCATCGAGAGCACCGAGCGCGTGGACAAGTCGCATCCGCGCTCCCGCGCGGATGCCCTCGTAGGGCGGCTCCGCCAGTTCGAGCCGACGGCGCTGATCGACACCGGCGACCGGAAGCGTCTCCATCAGCCAATCCCAGCGCCAGAAGCCTTCGGCCCACATCTCCCGCTCCAGGGCCAGATCGGGCAGGCGCGGCGCGTCCTCGGGGGTGAAGTCGAGGCCGCCCGGTGCGGCGGTGGCGACCGTCGCCCAGCCGGAATTCAGCCCGGCGTTCGGCCCAAGGTTGGGCCCAGGGTTGGGCCCAGGGTTGGGCCACTGCGCCGGTCGCAGGGCGCCGTCCGCATCGAAGATCTCGGTAACGCGCGGATGCGTCTCGCGTAAGCGCCGCGGCGCGCGGTAGGCGGGCTCCCGGCGCAAGGCCTCGGGCAGTTGGTAGGCGCGCACCGCGCCGCGGGCCGAGGCGGTTAGCCGCGCGCGCAGGCGCAACGGCAGCGATGCGGGCGCCAGGGGCACGCTGCCGACGAGCCGGCTCGATCCGTCGGCCGCCCCGCGCAGGATCAGGGGCGACCCGGCCTTGCCGGCATGGTCGGGGCCGATCCGGACGGGCACCGAGATCCGGTGCGTTCCGGGTTCCAGCTCGACGACGATCGCCCGCCCCTCCCCCTGACGGCGCAGCGCGGCGACGCGCGCGAGCGCCAGCGGCAGATCCGCGAAGCGGTTGTCGCGACGGGGGCCGAGGTCTCCGGTGGGCGCAACCCGCAGGACCAGCGGCGCTTTTTCCTCGCCGCCCCGAACCTCCGTGGTGAAGCCGAAGAGCGGCGATCCGACGAGGACGGCGGCGAGGAGCGCGGCTGCGCTCCGCATCGCGGGGCTCACCCCTCGGCCTCGGCGTCGGTCATGACGAGCTGCACCCGCGGGTCGCGGCCGAGGGCATCGAGCGCCCGCCGCAGCCGGGCGGTGCCGCTGCGGGTGGCGCTCGCCGTCAGCAGCAGGGCCGGGAAGCGCTGGTCCTGGGCGAGGCGCTCGGCGGCGATGTCGGTGCCGATCAGTCCGATATCGACGAAGACCGTGTCGAACGCGGTCGCCGCCGTCAGGACCGCGCCGGTATAGGCCGCCGTTCCAAGGCGCAGAGCCGCGTCGTCGAAGGGCAGGATCTTGACCCCGGTCGGCCCCTCGACCAGCGCGTCACCGAGCCCCGAATGCGTCCGCAGCACGTCGGCGGCTCCGCGCTTGGCCTTGCTCCGGAGATTGCGCGAGATCATCGCCTCCGGATCGGCATCGACGAGCAGCACCCGCTGGCCGTCGAGTGCGGCCGAAGCGGCGAGGCTGCGCGCCAATTCCGACTTGCCGCCCCGGTCGTCCGCCGAGGTGACGAGGACGATCGTCGGCCGCGTGGCGCCGAAGTCGCGCTGCAGACGGCTGCCGAGGCGGGCCACGGCGACGTCGTAGGCGGTGTCGGCGCGCAGGGACTCGCTGCCCGCCTTGCTCCGCGTCCTGGTCGGCACCTTGGCCGGCAGGGCGGCGATCACGGGGAGCCCTGCGATCTGCTGAAGCCGGCGGCGCGAACCGATCCGCCCCGCGGCCGGCACGGCGAGCAGGGCGAGCGCGGCGCCGAGGCCGAGGCCCGCCGCCAGCGCCGCCGCGAAGATCACCGGGATCGGGGGGCCGAGCCGGCTCGCCGGCAGCGAGGCGGGCGAGATGACGCGCGAGGTCGAGGTGTCGAGGCGCTGCTGCTCCTGAAGCTCGCGGGCGCGGACGAGGAAGGCCTCGTAGATCGCGCGGCTCGCTTCGACCTGCCGCTCCAGTTCGCGCAGGCGCACGAAGCTCTTATCGACGGACAGAGCCTCCTTCTTGCGGCTCTCCAGGGTGGCGGCAAGCGAGGCCTCGTTGGACAGCGCCGACCGGTAGTCGTTGCGCGTGGCTGCCGCGATGCGGCGGATCTCGGCGGTGATGTCGTTGCGCAGGGTCTGCACCTGCAGCTCGCCGGTGCGCAGGGTGGGGTGACGGGGGCCGAGGTTGGACACCGTGTCGGCCCGGGCCGCCTCGACCTGAGCGAGCTGGGCGCGCAATTGCCCGATGGTCGTGGACTGGACGATCTCGGTCACCGAGTTGAGGTCGGCCCGCCCGTTGGCGACCGCCTCGATCTGGGCGAGGCGCCCGCGCAGCTCGCCGGCCCGGGCGCGCGCCGCGCCGAGCTGCTGGTTGAGCTGAGTCAGCGCCTGCTCGCTGACGAGCTGGCCGCGGGTGCCGACGAGATTGTTGGCAGCGCGGAACTTCTGCGCCTTGTCCTCGGCCTGGCGGAGGTCGTCCTGCAATTCGCCGAGGCGGCTCGACACCGCCTCACCGGCCTTGCGGGTGACCTGCGCCTGCGCCTGCGAGACGGTGGTGAGGTAGGTTTCGGCGATCGCCTGGGCGAGTTCGGCGGATTTCCGGCGCTCCTGGCTGGTGACGGCAAGCTCGACCACGAAGCTGCGCTCCAAGCGGCGCGCGGTCGCGCGATCGCGCAGGGTCCGCAGGGCGGTGAGCGTGTCGTCGGCAGGGCCGCCGGCGGTGACGAACAGAGAGGAGAGGCTGCTCTTGAGCGTATCCAGCAGCGAGGAGGGGCGGACGAATTCCGGGTCCTGATCGAGCTTGAACCGATTCACCACCTGCCGCAGCACGTCGTCGGAGATGAGGACGCGGATCTGGCTGTCGACGAGGAACAGGCTCGCATCGCTCGCCTGATCCGAGGGTGTCACGCCGTCCTTGACCACTTGGATGCCGCGCGGGTCGATCAGGATCTGCGTCACGGCGGGGTAGAGCGGCGGCACCAGGACGAGCCACGCCGCTGCCGCCGCCAGGAGCAGCACAGCCGGGGCCAGCACGAGCGCCCAGCGCGCACGCAGGGCCCGCCCAATCTCACGCGGGTCGAGGAACCAGGGTTCAGGCGTCACGTCCGGCTTGCCCGGCTCGGCGCCGACGAAGAATCGCGAAGGCATCCGCTCGATCATCGTCATAGCAAAACTCTCGAACAATACGCGCCTGCGGGTTCAACCGACCTGCAGCAACCGATCCGGTCCGCCATCCCCGTCCCCGAGCGGTCGTCCTGGGACGATCCTTCCCGTTTTGGGACAGTGGCCGCGGGCCGGAGGGTGGTTCGGGTCCGATGCTTCAAGATGTGCGCCAGGATGCGCATCACGCGGGCGCCGCGCGCGGGAGACCGAAGGGGGTCGCGCGCGGAACGGGGGCGGCTGCGTCCGCCGGCTCGCGCCCGAGGGCCCCGATGCGGGCATAGGCCAGCAGCCCCACGAAGGTGAGGACGTTGATGTTCCAGTCCTGAAAGATGCCCGGCGTCGTCATGCCGTTGAAGAGCAGGAAGAACACGCAGGTGGCAACGAAGCGGCGTCCGGGACGGTCGAGCTTCATCCCCCAGCGCAGGGCCGTCCCCAGCACCATCGCGCAGAGGCCGAGCCCGATCAGCCCCGTCCCGGCCCAGGCGCTCAGCAGCATGTTGTGCGAGCTGGAGATGAACACGGCGTCCCGCGACGACGTCTCGGCCAAGGCCGTGACGGGAATGAGGAGCTGGATGAAGCGGTCTCCCGCAGCGTAGCCGGCACCGACGAAGCGGTCCTTCGTCGCCTCGATGAAGACCGGCCAGAAGGTGCCGCGCCCCGTGGCGTCGGCCAGCTCCTCCGTGGGCTTCTGCAGCACCACCGAGACCACGTCGAGCAGGGCCGGGAAGGCGGACAGGCCGAGCATCAGCACCACGAACAGGATCAGGCAGACGGTGAAGGCCGTGTAGCCGAGGAGGCGCAGCCGGCGGTGGCGCGACGCCACCATCATGCCGGGGGCTGCCGCGACGAGCGAGGCGGTGCTCGCGGCCGAGCCGGCGATGACGAAGCCGACGAAGGCGAGCAGGAGGTGGGCGCGCCGATGCGGGATGCGGTCGTCGAAGATGACGAGGAAGGCGTGCGCGGCGCAGAGATAGGGCATCAGGTTGTGCTTGGCCGACGAGAACACGACCCCATGCGCCAAATTGTCGAGGATGATCGGCGTCGTGGCGACCAGCCACGCGACGGTGAACAGCGCGAAGAGGTTGGCGAGCCGACGCTCGATATCGCTGCGGTCGAAGATCAGGATCGAGGTGAGCGTGAAGATCGCCAGTTCGACTGTCCGATAGACGGTGTAGCTCGGCACGATCGACCACGCGGTGCTGAGGCCGTTCACGAGGATCATCAGGGTGAACGGCAGGTACGGCATCGAGAACGCCACCAGCAAAACGCGCCGGTCCACCGCGATCCGCGCCATGAGATAGAGCCCGGTCAGCCCGGTCATGACGATGAGCGCGAGGTTGGAGGCCGTCAGCCCCTGCTCCAGCACCGCGTTGCCGTCCTCCCGCGGGACGTTGAAGACCAGCGGCAGCAGCGCGAAGATCGTCATCAGGGCGAACGGGACCGCCAGCGGACCGTTCAGCGGCCCCATCCGGGTCTCGAGTCTGTGGCGCGCCAGCGGGTAGAGCAGCACGAACCAGACCGCCACCGCGACGACCAAGAGGAAGTTCAGCATTCCGGCGGTTCCATGGAACGGCGTCTCAGTCTGGGCCGGGTGTCGAGAAAGCCGATCTCGTGCCCCGTCGATCCCGTGCGGGCCAACACTCTGTGAAGTCTTGGTTTATGGCGGCTTTCAGGCTGTGAGGCGTGTGCGCGACGCCATGACCACTCGGACCGTCGGCTTACGCCGAGCGCATTCCGGCGAAGTGGTCACCGGATCGCCGCGTTGGGGCTCGCGACGACATCGACCGAAAAACCGCATCGAACCCTGTTTCGACGGGGTCCCGGTTCGAAACGGCGGCCGCTTCGGCGTAAGAGCGCCCTCAGGCACCGAACAGGACGACCTCGGTATAGCTGAGGTCTCCGGTGGCCGGCGGGTTCGGGCCGCGGGCGTATTTCGGGGCGCGGCCCTCGAAGAAGTGTCCGGCCAAGCCCGGCAGCTTGCCCACGGCATCGAGCACGAACCACGGCATGGCGTGGTGCAGCATGAGATGCCGGCCAATCGCGCCGAGGAAGGCGGACAGGTCGAGCGCGGTCGAACGGTAGACGAGCTGAAGGCAGGGCAGGCGCGGCCACCGGGTTTCCCCCGGCCGCAGCTTGATGGCGCGCCGCTGGAAGAGGACGGCCCACGCCTTCTCCCCATCCGAACAGACGAGGCCGATGCAGCCATAGGCGATGTGGTCGGCCACCAGCCGGGCCTCCGGCTCCGGCAACAGGCGCAGGGTCTCCGGCGTGGCCACGCGGACGCGGCGCCCCCGGCCGAGACCGGCGAGCAGCGGCATGACGAGCATCTGGCCCGAACAGACCGGCTTGAAACCGCGCGCCTTGTGCATCTGCCACGTCTGCGGAGCGGGCGAGACATTGGTGTAGGTGACCCGCCGGTCGCGCATGGCGAAGCCGTCGAGCAGGGTGCCCAGCGCGCGGAATTCCGGCAGAACGAACCAGCTCGAGAGGTTGCAGCGCAGATGCGTGCCGGCCTCGTCCGTCACCGTGCGGTAGAGAGCGAGCAGGACGCCGACGATGGCACCGTCCCGTTCCAGCACATAGCCGTAGCGCGGCACGTCGTCGGGCAGCGGCTGGGTGCGGTGCCGGTCGAGCCCGGTCCGCCAGTAGGTTTCGGAGCGATCGGGGAAGCCGACCTGTAACAGTCGCACCACGGATGGAAGGTCATCCTCCTCGATGGTGCGGCAGCGGACCTTGACCCGCGCGCTGCGGGCGCCCTCCTCCGCGAGTGGGACGCCGTCCACGGTCTGGTTCACCCCAATCATCGGCGGCCCCCTCCGGCTCGTCGCGCTGTCCGGCACCCATGTTCCTTCTACGGCTCCGCGCGATCGAACCGTGAGCAAGGTGCGCTTTCGTCCCGCTTGGAGACGCGCGCGAAACTGAGCGAAATCGATGCCAGCCGGCTGATGCCGTTTCGGGATTGCCGGTCTTGTTGACTAGTCTGCTATAGACAATAATTTTCGACCACGCTATTCGGTATCTATTGATTTTCCGTGATTACTCGTGGAGTCAAAGCTCGGATCGGGGTCGCCGGCCGGATTCAGGCCGTGCTGCCGGCGTCGATGGTGAGCACCGTGCCGGTGACGTTGCGGGCGCGGTCCGACATCAGGTAGGCCACGGCGTCGGCCACGTCCTGCGGCTCGGCCAGTCGCTTGAGGGCGCTGCGGTTGGCCACGCGCCCGCGCTCCGCCTCGTCCATCTCGCCGGTCATCGCCGTCTCGATGAAGCCGGGCGCCACCGCATTCACCGTCACGCCCAGCCGCCCGACCTCGCGGGCGAGCGACTTGGTGAAGCCGATCATCGAGGCCTTGGTCGCGGCGTAGACCGACAGGGCGTTGTAGCCGGTGAAGGCGATGATCGAGCTGACATTGACGATGCGGCCGGTGCCGGCCGTCATCATCCCGCGGGCGAGATACTTGGTCAGCACCATCGGCGCGAGGGTGTTAAGGTGGACGAGTTCGGCGATTTTCGAGACCGGCATCGTCGTCAGCAGGCCGGGCGTGCCGAGCGCGGCGTTGTTGACGAGGCCGTAGACCGGGCCGTGCTCGGCCCGGATTCTTTGGGCGAGAGCCTGGAGCGCGTCGATCTCGCCGAGATCGGCGGCCATGAAGGCGATCCGGCCGGGAGCAGCCACTTGCGCTGCCTCCAGCGCCTCGCTCGGGCGCCGGGCCACTGCCACCACGCGAAACCCGTCGGCGGCGAGGGTTTGGGCCATGGCGAGGCCCAGCCCGCGGCTCGCGCCCGTGACGACGACGAGGCGTCCGATCTTGAGATCGCCGTTCACGCGCCCCTCCGCACCAGCTTGCCGCCCGACGTGATCGGCAGCGCATCCACGAACTTCACGCTCGCCGGCACCTTGTGTCCGGCCAAGCGCGGGCGACAATGGGCGATGATCGCCTTCTTCAGCGCTGCCTGATCCGCGTCGGCGTCGGCACGCAGCACCACCTCCGCCTCGACCACCGCGCCGAGGATCGGGTTGGGCCGGGCCCGCACGCGGGACATCGAGACGCCGGGGAAGACGTTGATGACGGTCTCGACCTCCTCCGGCTGCACCTTGGCGCCGCCGACATTGATCACGCCGCTGCGCCGGCCGAGGAAGTGGTAGCGCTCGCCCCTTCGTTCCACGAGGTCGCCGGTGTCGATGAAGCCGTCCTCGGCGATCAGCGCCTCGGGCGCCGCGCCGAGATAGCGACGCCCGGTGCGACCGGAGCGCACGAACAGGCTGTCCGCGCGCACGGTGATCTCGATCCCAGAGCGGGTGCCGATCAGCGCGGCCGGAAAGCCCGCCTGCCCGTCCTCGACGGCAAAGCCGACGCCGCCTTCGGTCGAGGCGTAGGCGTGGGCGATGCGCGCCTCGGGGAAGGCGTCGCGGAGCGCATCGAGGATATTCTGGTCGGCGATCTCCCCCGAGAGCCGCACGTAGCGGGGGCTCAGCCGGTCGAGCGCCGCGCTCATCAGCGCGAGGCGCCAGTGCGAGGGCGTGCCGAGGATGTGGGTGACGCCCGCCGCGCCGACGCGGACGAGATAATCCCGCACCGGCTCGCCCGCATCGGACAACACGAGCGAGGACGGCCCGAGCATCGCCCGCAGGAACACTTGGAGGCCGCCGTAGCGGCGGATGTCGTAGAAGGTGCTCCACACCGTGCCGGGCTCCGGCGCCGCGGCTGTGTTGATGCCGCCGGCGAGGCCTTCGAGGCTGTGAGCGACGAGCTTCGGCGCGCCGGTGGTGCCGGAGGTGGCCAGGGCCCACTCCGTGTCGCGCGGCGTCTCCGCGCGGGCGCGGCAGGCGTGGTCCACTTCGATGCGGGGCAGGCCCGGCAGCGCATCGGGGGCAAGACCCTCGGCATCGGTGACGCAGATTTCCGCCTCCGAATCCGATGCGATCCGGGCGATGTGCTCCGGCGCGAGCTTCGGGGGGACGAGGGCGAGCCGGGCCGCGAGGCCGTCGAGCGCGATCATGGCACGCGCCGCCGCCATCTGCCCGCCGACGGCGAGCAGCACCCGGCGGCCGGCCAGCGCCGCGGTCGCGCCGGCGTCGCGCTCGCCGGAGACGATCCCGGCGAGATCTTTTTTGCTGCGGTGGTCGGACAGGAACAGGCCCTCGAGTCCGCCCGCCGCCAGAAGTCTCTCGCGCAGGATCATCGGGGTCAGGCCGCCTGCCGGGCCGCGGCGCGGTCGTAGAGGGCGACGAGGTCGCCGACCGTCACCGGCAGGTCGGAGGCATCCATCTCGCCGAACGGGTCGGCGCCGGTGAGATCCTCCATCCGCGCGACGAGGAGCGCGAAACAGAGCGAGTCGAACTCGGTGTCGAGCATCACGAGGTCGTCGGTGATCGGCGGCATCGCCTTCTCCTGCTCGGTCGCGATGGCGGCAATCTCGGCGAAGACGGTCTCACGCAGGGACATGGGGGCTCTCCTCAAGCATGGGTTGGGCAAGGGGTGGGGTAGGGCGCGCCGCGGAGGCACACGCCGAAGTCGCGGGCGATCTCGGACAGGATCGGCCGGCCGCGCGGCACCAGCCGCCCGAGGCCGTAGAAGAAATGGATCATGCCGGCGTGGGACGTGTGGACGGCTTCGACGCCCGCCCGCTCCAGGCGCGCGGCATAGGCCGCCCCCTCGTCGCGGACGGGGTCGTATTCCGCCGTGTGGATGCGGGCCGGCGGCAGGCCGGTCAGATCCGCCTCGCGCAGGGGCGAGAGCCGGGGCGACGGCGCGGCGGCGGCGGGGCCGCAGGCCGCAAGGTCGCGCCGGATCGTCGCCTCGTCGAGAAAGTAGCCGCGGGCGAAATCGCGGCGCGAGGGGTAACTGCCGTGCCCGTCGAGCACCGGGCAGATCAGGAGCTGCGCCCGGATCGGGCCGCCGCGCCGCTCCTGGCAGACCCGTGCCGCGAGCCCGGCCCCGGCGGAATCGCCGCCGATCCCGAGCCGGGCCGGGTCGATCCCGAGCGTATCCGCCTGTGTGGCAACCCCATCCATCGCCGCCAGCGCGTCGTCGAGGGCGGCCGGGAACGGGTGTTCTGGCGCAAGCCGGTAATCGACCGAGACGACGCGCAGGGCGCCGGCCTCGGCCAGCACCCGGCAGATCCCGTCATGGGTGTCGAGGCCGCCGGTCACGAGGCCGCCGCCGTGCAGATAGACGAGGCCGGGCCCGCCTTCGCTGCCCTCCGGCGCGTAGAGCCGCGCGGAGAGCGGCCCGGCCGGACCCGGCAGGACGAGATCGCGGGTCGCGACGCCCTCGGCGCTGAGCCCGGCGAGGCGAGCGAGCCCGCGCATCCCCTCCCGGCGGGCGTCGAGGGTGATGCCGTCCGCGCTTCCAAGCGCCATCATGTCGAGGAAGCGGCTGACATGCGGATCGAGCGGCATCGGACGGTGCCTTAACGTCAGAGCTTCAGCGCCGCGCGGACCGAGGCCGGCCACGCGTCGATGCCGGCGCCGTGGGTGGCGAACAGGGCCACCGCGAGGCGGTCCATGCCGAAGGCGACGCAGCCGGTATGGGCGGGCTCGCCGTCCTCCAGGTTGAGGCCCCAGGTCGTCCCGAAATGCTCGCGGTGATAGTTGAAGCTCATGCAGGCCGTGCCGGCGGCCGCACCGCGCAGCGGGATCAGCAACTCGAACTTCAAGGCCTGTTCGAGCTGGCTGAAGGCCATGATCTGGCCGAGCCGACCGAAGAACGGGTCGCTGGCGGTCTCGACCGTGTAGGGGAGCCCGAGTTCGTCGGCCATGGCGGTGGCGGTCGCGATCCAGCTCTCGCGGAAGGCGACGATCTGCTCCGGCGTGCCGATGCGGACGTATTCGCGCATCCGGAAGGATTGCAGCCGGTCGAGATGGCGCGAGGGCTCGCGGCGGAAGCAGTCGCAGGCGACGTCGAAGCGGTAGCCGGTGGCCGGCACCGCGCCGCGGGCGGCGGCGATCGGATAAACGGGATAGCAGGCGGCCGGGGTCAGAACGAGGTCGGCGGTCTCGAGTCCGGTGGTCCAGTCGCCGCCCTCCAGATGCTTGTCGGCCGAAGCGCGGATCTCCGTCTCGGTGCCTTCCAGGCAGGAGACGCAGCCCAGCAGGTTGGGGAAGCTCTTGAGGTAGCCGTGCCGCTCCAGATGCGCCCGGCTCATCACCGGCGGGAAGCGGAAGACCTCCGTGTCGGCCTCGCGCCGTGCCGAGATGAAGGCGGCCAGCGCCTCGACCACCGACTCGTAGGCGCCGGTGCGGGCGTAGACGCCCTGCGCGTTCATCGGCTGGAACATCGCGTCGAACAGGGCGTCGAGCGGGTCGGTCGCGGGCGGGGAGGCCGGCGCGTTCATCACGGGCATGTTCATGGCGGGCAGTCCTTCGGCAAAGGGGGCAGAGGAGCCTCTGCTCCGCCTGTCGGGCGCGAAGAGCGCCCCGCGGAGCGGGCCTCGGCCAAGCCGAGGCGTCGAGGGCAGTGGGAGTCGGGATCGCCGGGCGGCCTCAGGCGCCGAGCGAGGCGGCGACCGGGGACATCAGCGTCGCGGTGGCGAGGTTGGCCATGATCCGGTCGTTGTGGATCATGATCGGCGCCGAGAGGATGTCGCGCAGCGCCCGGCCGATGCTGAACGCGCCGTCCTGGCGGTAGCCCGCGAGTCCGTTGGCGCGCATGGCGCTCGACACCGCCGCGACGGCGAGGTCGGAGACCTCGACCTTGAGCATCGTCAGTGCGGTCTGCACGTCGAGGCCGGCGAGTGCTGCCGGATCGTCCTCGGCCCCCTCGAAGGTGTCGAGCGCCTGGGTGATCAGGGCGCGGGCCTGCTTCAGGCTGGAGACGGCGCGGGCATAGTGCAGCGCGCCGGGCGGGGCGACGCCGCCCGCGCCGCGCATCGCCGTACGGGTGAAGGCCTGGGCGCGGTCGACGGCGGAGGCCGCGATCCCGGCCCAGGCGCTCGACCAGAGGATGTGCGAGACCGGCGTCATGGTCCGGTTGTGGATGTCGCTGTAGCGGGCGGCGAGCACCTGCTCGGGGCGGCCGCGGGCGACGAGGCGGAAGCCGCTGCTGCAGGTGCCGCGCATGCCGAGCGTCTCCCAGCCGCTCAGGCGCTCCAGGGTGTAGTCCTCGCGCAGGAAGACGCAGAGCACCTGGTCGGAGGGGCCGGCCTCGGCCGAGCGGCGGGCGACGGTGACGACGCCGTCGGCTTGCGCGCCGTAGGAGATCACGGTCGCCGCCCGCTCCAGTGTGACGGCGTCGCCGTCGGCCTCGATCGCGGCGGACGAGGAGCGGACATTGCCGCCGCCCTGGCCCTCGGTGGTCGAGGAGGCCATCAGGAGCTGTTCGTCGGCGATGCGGCGCAGCAAGCCGTCCTGCCAGGGCTCGCCGCGGCCATGCCGGATCAGGCAGGCCATCTTGGTCTGGTGCATGGCGAAGATCATCGCCGAGGAGGCGCAGGCGCGGCCCAGCACGTAGCAGATTTCGGCCAGCATCCGGACCGAGGCGCCCTCCCCGCCGAGCTCGATCGGCACGGCCGCACCGAGCAGGCGCTGCGAGCGGAAGGCGGCGACGGCCTCCTCGGGGAAGCGCCCGTCGCGATCCACCGCGTCCGCGTGGGTGGCGGCGATCGCGGCGGCGGCGCTCGCGCGGGTCAGGAGGTCGGCGGCATCGTCGGCGCGGCCGTCCGGCCGGGTCGTGGGCTGCATCGTCATGGCTGGGCTCCGTTGGACTGAAGCCGGCCGGGCCGGCGGCACGTCAGAGATGTTCGCGAGGGGCGGCAGCGTCCGGGACGATCAGGCGCCCGGGCCGCGCACGCTCTCGACCATCCGGGCGATGGTCTCGATCGAGTAGAAGTTCTTCGGCGTCAGGCTCGCCGGCGGGATCATGATGTCGAACTCCGCCTCGACCGCGACCATCAGGTTGACGAGATCGAGCGACGAGAGCCCGACATCGACCAGGGCGTCCGCTCGATCGAATTCCGGCTTGATCGCGTGGCGGGCGGCGATCGCGTAGGCGAGGCCCATGGTGCGATCCGCGATATTGGCCGTCACTGCTTGCGACATTGTCCTTTTCCTTTGGCCTGTGCCGACTGGATTGTTCTGCGACCGCTTCGAATTCAATACAACATGGATTGCGTAGATATTATTGTTGATCATGCGTGGGAAGTGTTTCTTGATATTAAGTACGTTGCTGGTTAATCGGTCTTGTGGTCGGCTGCGCCCCGAATGTCGCCGGTGCCGCGTGCTGCCTGATCCGGTGAGATCCCGATGAAGCGCCCGCCGCCATAGGCCAGGGAGGGCCGCTCCATCGGGTTCAGCCGCACCTCGCGGACCGCGCCCAGCAGGATGGCGTGGCTATGCCGCTCGATGACCTCCTCCAGCGCGCAATCGACGATGGCCTGCGCCTCGGTGAGGCCGGAGGCGCCCGATTCCATGATCGTCCAATCCGCGCCGCGATAGCGGGCGGCGCCCCGCAGCCCGCCGATCCCGGCGAAACGCTCGGCGGTCGCCTGCTGCCCGGCCCCGAGGATGCTGACGCAGAAATGCCGACGCCGGGCGATGACCGGCCAGGTCGAGGAGTTGCGGTTGACGCAGACCAGCATGGTCGGCGGATCGACGGAGAGGGAGACTGCCGAGGTCGCGGTGAGCCCGACCCGGTCCTCGCCGGTTCCGGCGGTGATCACGACGACCCCGCCGACGAGGCGGCGCATCGCCTGCTTGAGGAGCCCCCCGTCGATGGCGGGTTCCGGCGCCCGTGCGGCAGCGGCCATCACGCCCCCCATCCGCCGAGCGAGCCGGCCGAGGTGCAGAGTGTCGATGATCTCCGGTGCGCAAGCATGGTTCGCAATCCGTTCGTCGATCTGAAATGGGACCTTGTGAAACCCGGCCGTTCCGCACCGGTCGAAACCGGACGTTATCGGTTCATTGCTATGGCGTTGCCTGTCCTTGCGGCTCGTCTGTGCAAGTCCAGGGCCCGGCTGGACGGGCCGGAAACTGTTCAGTTCCGGCACGAACCGCAGGATGCGCCGAGGGACGGTCCCGAACCGGGACGCGTCCTGCCGTCAAGCGAGATCGAAGCGATGTCCCAGAGCCCAGACGCCGCCCTCCCCACCCGAAGCCGCGGGCGGAACGCCGCCCAGGCGCTCGTGGATCAGCTCGTGGCCAACGGCGTCACCCACGTCTTCGCGGTGCCGGGCGAGAGTTACCTGCCGGTGCTCGATGCGCTCTACGAATCGGGCATCGCGCTCACCGTCTGCCGCCAGGAGGGCGGCGCGGCGATGATGGCGGAGGCCCACGGCAAGGCGACGGGGCGGCCCGGCATCTGCTTCGTCACCCGCGGTCCCGGCGCCACCAACGCCTCGGCCGGCATCCACATCGCCCAGCAGGATTCGACGCCGATGATCCTGTTCGTCGGCCAGATCGAGCGGGGTCTGCGCGACCGCGAGGCGTGGCAGGAGGTCGATTACCGCGCCGCCTTCGGTCCGATCGCGAAATGGGCCACCGAGATCGAGACCGGCGCGCGGATGCCGGAATACGTCGCGCGCGCCTTCCACACCGCCACCGGCGGGCGGCCGGGCCCGGTGGTGATGGCGCTGCCGAAGGACATGCTGAAGGACGCCGCCGAGGGGCCGCTGGCTCCGCCCTTCGCCGCCATCGAGGCCGCACCCGGCACGGAGGATCTGGAGCGCCTCGCCGCCCTGCTGGCGGAGGCCAAAAATCCCTTCCTGGTGCTCGGCGGCAGCCGCTGGACCGAGCAGGCCTATGCCGACATCCGCCGCTTCACTGAGGCCTTCGACCTGCCGGTCGCCACGAGCTACCGGCGGCTGCCGCTGTTCGACCCGCTGCATCCGAACTACGCGGGCGATCTCGGGCTTGCCGCCAACCCGAAGCTGGTGGCGCGGGCCAAGGCCGCCGACCTGATGATCGTACTGGGTGGCCGCCTCGGCGAGGTGGCGAGCCAGACCTATTCGCTCCTCGACATCCCGGCACCCCGCACCCGGCTCGTCCACATCCATCCCGGAGCGGAGGAACTCGGCCGGGTCTACGTTCCGCATCTCGGCATCACCGCCGCGCCGGCCCGGATGGCGGCGGCTCTGGCGCGGCTCGATGCGCCGGCCTCCGTTCCGTGGGCGGCCGAGACCCGTGCGGCCCATGACGAATATCTGGCGTGGTCGCAGACCCCGACGCCGCAGCCCGGCCCGGTCAATCTCGGGCAGGTGATGGTGCATTTGCGCGAGGCGCTGCCGGAGGATGCGATCCTGTGCAACGGCGCGGGCAACTACGCCGCCTGGATCCACCGCTTCTACCGCTTCCGCCGCCTTGCCACCCATTTGGCGCCGACCTCCGGCTCGATGGGCTACGGCGTGCCGGCGGCTGTGGCGATGAAGCGGGTCTTTCCCGACCGCACGGTGATCTCGGTCAACGGCGACGGCGACTTCCTGATGAACGGCCAGGAATTCGCGACCGCCGTGCAATACGGCCTGAACATCGTCTGCATCGTCGCCGACAATGCGAGCTACGGCACGATCCGTATGCATCAGGAGCGCGATTTTCCGGGCCGTGTTCTCGCCACCGATCTCGTGAACCCGGATTTTGCCGCCTACGCCCGCGCTTTCGGCGGTGCCGGCTTCACCGTGGAACGGACCGAGGATTTCCCGGCGGCGTTGGAGGAGGCCTTGGCGGCGCAGCGCCCGGCGATCATCCACGTCAAGTTTTCCGTCGATGCGATCACGCCGGGCATGAGTCTCACGGCGATCCGCGAGAAGGCGCTGGCGGGCAATTGAGAAAAGGGACTATCTTCGTATCGGGGACGGTTTTGGCAGATTCATTTCCCACGTAGGGGGCACGAGGGTTCGGGCGGTGGGTTTTGTGGTTTGAAATCCGACTTCGGATGCCCGGTCGCGTGGTCTGAAGCGGGTGCGGTGAGTGCCCGCCGGGGGGCGCCTGGAATATCGAAGCCGCTCCCAAGACCGTTCGGGCGAGGGATGCGAGACTCAAGCACGGCCGTTCGGCCCCGGCCGCGAACTAAAATTCGTTTCGTCGCGTTCCTAGCGGCTGATGAGGAGACGACCCGACATGAAGGCGATCTATGCAGTGGCGGCCGTGGGCCTGGGCTTGATGGGTTCCATCGCCTCAGTCTCGGCCCAGCCCTATGGCAGCCGTGACTATGGCTACGAAGAACGCGGCCGAGGCTATGGTGGCCGCGGTGGCGAGTACGAGGAGCGCGGCCGTGGCTATGGAGACCGTGGCTATGGCCGGCGTGATTACGGCTTCGATGAGCGCGAGTATCTGCGCTGCAATCCCGATGTGCTCCGCGCGGTCAGGCGGGGCCAGATGGAATCCGGAGCCGTGCACTACCAGACCTTCGGTCGCCGTGAGCGCAGACGTCTGAGCTGCTGACCGGGATTAGCCTGTGGCGGCTGCAAGGCTTGAACTTTGTACCGCTACGACAACCGCCCGTGCGCGAAATCCCAGTAAAGCTGGCGTGCGAGGCGAAACACCGGCCCTGGCTCGAAACGCACATCATCGAGCCTGGTGACCGGGGCGACCTTGGCGAAGTTGCCGGCGGTGAAGACCTCGTCGGCGCTCAAGAAGTCTTCGTAGCGCAGCGTCTTCTCCACCACCGTGACGCCGGCCCCGCGCAGCAGTGTGAGAACGCGGGCGCGGGTGATGCCGGCAAGGAACGTCCCGTTCGGGACCGGCGTGTAGACCACCCCGTCCCGGACGAAGAACGCATTGGCGTTGGCGAATTCGGCGACGTTGCCGAGCCCGTCGAGCATCAGGCAATTGCCGAAGCCGCGCGACAGCGCCTCGGTCAGCGCCCGCGCCCCATTGGGGTAGAGGCAGCCTGCCTTGGCATCGACGGGGGCGACCTCGATCGACGGGCGGCGGAAGGGCGAGAGCGTCGCCTTGACGCCTGACGGCAGCGGCATCGGCGCCGTGTAGAGCGACAGGCACCAGTTGGTCGAGGCGGGATCGAAGCGCACACCGCCGGCGAAGCCGCTCTCGGCCCAGTACATCGGCCGGATGTAGAGTTCGGCGTCGGCCGAAAAGCGCGTCAGCCCCGCGGCGACGAGGCAGGCCCATTCCTCGACCGCGACCTTCGGCGTGAGCCCGAGGGCCGTGGCCGAGCGGTTGACCCGGGCGAGGTGCAGGTCGAGGTCGGGCGTGACGCCCTCGAAGGCGCGGGCACCGTCGAACACCGTCGAGCCGAGCCACGCGCCGTGGGTGCGCGGTCCCATGATCCGGACGTTGCCGGGGTGCCACGCGCCCTCGAAGAAGGTCCAAGTGTCGGGGGGCGAGGTGTCGTGATCGGGAGTCGTCATCGCGGCCGAGCCTCCGGGATGTGCTGAACAGGCCATCGCTCGAACAGCGATTGCACCGCCAGCCGGGCGCGAAGAGCGCCCCGTGGAGCGGGTTCGGGAGGACGCTCCGTCCTTCCGAATACAGAGCGAAACGAAAGCCGGGGTCGCGGAGGCGTCCCCCGGCGCTCGATACGATCAGGCGGCTTCGAGCTGTCCGCCGGAGCCGGAGCGACGGCTCAGCATCCGCCTGGCCTTGCCGGCGGCGCGTAGGGCGAGTGCCACGACCTTCGGCTGCGTCTTCCGGCAGAAGGCGACCTTCCGCACGTAGCTCTCGACATGCCAATGGCAGACCGCGCCGCGGGGGATGAACAGCACGTCGCCGGCCCGGAAGGTCTTGGCCGGGGAGAGGCCGTCGCTGATCGTGGCCGAGCCGTCGATGAAGTGGATCGTCTCGTCGATGTCGTAGTGCCACTCGAACCGGCCGGCGGTGCAGTCCCAGACCATGGTCCAGGCCATGCCGTCGGCGCTGCGCGAGAGCATGGTGTTGCGGGCCACCGGCTGTCCCTCACGGATCCAGCTCGGCTCGATCGGCGCGGCGCGCAGCTCACCCGAGGTGACGGACGGAATCATCGCTGTGGTCGACACGGCATCCTCGCTGAAGCGCTCTCCGCCGAAGCGGGGCGCCGGCTCGGCGCACGAGAACGCGTTGATGACAAAGGGAGCGGGCGTTCGGGACCATTCCGGAAGCACCGAGCTTATCGGAAATCACGGCTCCGATCGTAAGACAAGTCGATTGTGGGGTTATGACTAACGTGAGGTCCGGCGAAGACTGTCGAGTTTCAGCCTATCTGGCGTTGTACAAAGACTAGGGTCGATCTGGCACGCCTGCCCCGTTTCGAGACAGGGGCCACGCGACAGAGATGTGCCGGGAACGACGGAGCCGTGCGGCCGGCACGGACATGTGCGGGGCGATTTCCCCGTCATCGATGTCGTCAATCAAGACTTGTCGAAGGTCCGCGTCCACAAAGTCTCGCAAGCGATCATCCCGTTCCGGTACGGCAAAGTCTGGTCCAGGCCTTGCGCTCAAGGCCACAACTCCGCGGTTTCGGGACGGCTTCACGACATGCGCAGCGAAACGATCGCCCTTCATGCCGGCTTCGACCACGATCCGGCCACGCACGCGGTCGCTGTGCCGATCTATCAGAGCGTTGCCTATGCCTTCGACAGCGCCGACCACGGCGCCGCCCTGTTCAACCTGGAGGAAGAGGGGTTCCGCTACAGCCGGATCGCCAACCCCACCGTGGCGGTGCTGGAGCGGCGCGTGGCGGAACTGGAGGGCGGCCATTCGGCGCTCGCCGTCGCCTCGGGGCAGGCGGCGCTGCACTACGCCATCGCCACGCTGGCGGATCACGGCGGCAACATCGTCGCGGTGCCCCAGCTCTACGGCACGACGCACACGCTGCTCGCCCACGTCCTGCCGCGCCAGGGCATCACCTGCCGCTTCGCCGCGAGCGATCGGGCCGAGGATATCGCGGCGCTGATCGATGGCGAGACCCGCGCCGTCTACTGCGAGTCGATCGGCAACCCGGCCGGCAACATCTGCGATATCGCGGCGCTGGCGGCCGTGGCCCACGCCCACGGCGTGCCGCTCGTGGTCGACAACACCGTGCCGACCCCGATCCTGATGCGGCCGATCGATTACGGGGCCGACATCGTCATCGCCTCGCTCACCAAGTTCATGGGCGGCCACGGCACCACGCTCGGCGGCATCATCGTCGATTCCGGGCGCTTCGACTGGAAGGCGCAGGCTGACCGCTTCCCGATGTTCACGCGGCCGGACGTTTCCTATCACGGCCTCGTCTACGCCGACCATTTCGGTCCCGGCGCCTTCGCCGCACGGGCGCGCAGCGTCTACCAGCGCACCACCGGCGCCGTGCTGCCGGCGATGTCGGCCTTCCTGCTGCTGCAGGGCATCGAGACGGTGGCGCTGCGGGTCGAGCGCCATGTCGCGAATGCGCGAAAGGTCGCCGAGCACCTGCGGGCGCACCCCCAGATCGCCTGGGTGAACTATGCCGGGTTCGAGGACAGCCCGAACCATCCGATGGCGCGCAAATATCTGAAGGGCGAGGGCTCCTCGCTCCTGACCTTCGGCGTTGCGGGCGGATTCGAGGGCGGCAAGACGTTCTACGACGCGCTGAAGCTGGTGAAGCGTCTCGTCAACATCGGCGACGCCAAATCGCTCGCCTGCCATCCGGCCTCGACCACGCACCGGCAGATGACCCCCGACGAGCAGCGGGTCGCGGGCGTGCTGCCGGAGACGATCCGGCTCAGCGTCGGCATCGAGCATATCGACGACATCCTCGAAGACCTCGACCAGGCGCTCGCCGCCGTGGCCCCCGCCGCACTCGCGGCCTGAACCCTTCCCCAACGCTTTTCGGAGGAGACCCGCCATGCTGGACCACGGCACCCCGATCCGATCCGTGAGCCTGTCCGCGGCGGAGCTGGATCTCGGCGCGCGCGGCGGCGTCGCGTGGCCCGAGCCGGCGCAGCCGAGGCTTCGCGTCGGCCTCCTCAACAACATGCCCGACAGCGCCCTGGTGCAGACGGAGCGGCAGTTCCGGCGCCTGATCGGCCCAGGGGTCGAGCTGCGTCTGTTCAGCCTCGATACGGTCCCGCGCGGTCCCCTCGCCCGCGCCCATCTCGAGCGCTTCTACGAGGCGCAAGAGGCGTTGGCCGGAGCCGGGCTCGATGCCCTCGTCGTCACCGGCGCCGAGCCGAAGGCCAAGCGTCTGGCCGACGAGCCCTTCTTCCCGGCGCTCGCGGCGGTGGTGGAGTGGGCGGATGCGAGCGGCGTCCCGACCCTGTTCTCGTGTCTGGCCGCGCACGCGGCCGTGCTGCACCTCGATGGCATCGAGCGCCGGCCTCTGCCGACCAAGCATTCCGGCGTCTATGCCTGCACGGCGGTCGCCCACCATCCGTTGCTCGCGGGATTGCCGCCGAGCGTGCCGGTGCCGCATTCGCGCTGGAACGACCTTCCCGAACCGGCGCTGACGGCCCGCGGCTACCGCGTCCTGCGGCGCTCCGAACAGGTCGGGGTCGATCTGTTCGTCCGCGAGCGCGGTGCCCCGATGGTCTTCCTTCAGGGCCATCCGGAATATGACGGCGATACGCTCGCCCGCGAGTACCGCCGGGACATCGGCCGCTTCCTCGATGGCGAGCGGGACCAAGCTCCGGCGCTGCCCGAGAATTACTACGCCGACGAGGCCGTCCTGCGTTTCGACGCCTTTGCCGCGGTGGCACGGGCCTATCGCTCGCCGGCCCTGCATGCCGACTTTCCGACCATGGCCGAGACCCCGCCCCGTCCGGCCGATTGGCAGGAGGCCGCCGCCGGTCTGTTCCGCAACTGGCTCGCGCTGGTCTCGGACCGCGTTGCGCTCGCCGCGTGAGAGCGCCCGCGATGGACCAGACTTTCGCCGCAGCGCCCTCCCCCGATCCGCTCGAGGGACGCCCGGAGCCGGACAGCGCGGCTCCGCCGCCCCGGCCCTCCTCCACGGCCGGCTGGCTCGGGGCCCTGGCCCGCACGGCGCGGATCGACGCGAGTCCGGAGCGCATCTTCCCCCTCGTGCTGGACGCCGTCACCGCCGAACGTCCCCATGCGCCGGCCCTGATCGGCCGGGACGAGACCCTGAGCCATCGGGAACTCGCCGCCCGCCGCAACCGCTACGCCCGCTGGGCGCTGGCGCGCGGGCTCGCCAAGGGCGACACCGTCGCCCTCTTGATGCGGAACTGCCCGGATTATCTCGCGGTCTGGCTCGGGCTGACCCGCGTCGGCGTCTGCGTGGCGCTGCTCAACACCCACCTGCGCGGCGCCGGCCTCGCCCATTGCCTTGCGGTCGCCGCCCCCCGCCTCGTGATCGCTGCCGCCGACCTCGCCGACGTGCTGCACGGGGCCCTGCCCCATCTCGCCGAGCCGCCGGAGATTGTGTGGCAAGGGCCGGACGCAAGCAATTCGCTCGCCGCCGCCTCGGCGGATTTCGACGAGGCTGCGCTCGGGCCCGACGAGGCGCCCTCCGTCACGCTGCGCGATCCCGCGCTGCTGATCTACACCTCCGGCACGACCGGCCTGCCGAAGGCCGCGCGGGTGAGCCACCACCGGGTGATGATGTGGACCCATTGGTTCGCCGGGCTGATCGACCCGACGCCTGACGACCGCATGTACGATTGCCTGCCGCTCTACCACAGCGTCGGCGGCGTGGTGGCGCCGGGCTCGGTGCTGCTCGGCGGGGGCTCGGTGGTGATCCGCGAGAAATTTTCCGCCAGCCGGTTCTGGGCCGACGTGGCCGAGAGCGGGGCGACCCTGTTCCAGTATATCGGCGAGCTCTGCCGCTACCTCACGCTCGCCGCCCCCGACCCCGCCGAGGGTCGGCACCGCCTGCGGCTCTGCACCGGCAACGGGATGCGCGCGGATGTCTGGGAGGCGTTCCAGGCGCGCTTCGCGATCCCCCGCATCCTCGAATTCTACGCCGCGACCGAGGGCACGCTCTCGCTCTACAACGTCGAGGGCCGGGTCGGCGCGGTGGGGCGCGTGCCCGCCTTCATGGCCCGGCGCTCGCCGGCCCTGATCGTCCGCCACGACGTCGCCACGGGCCTGCCCGCCCGCGATGCGCGGGGGCGCTGCATCCCGGCCGAATTCGGCGAGGCCGGCGAATTGCTCGGCCGGCTCTCGGAGCGGGCGGAATACACGTTCGAGGGCTATACCAGCGCCGCGGAGAGTGCGTCCAAGGTGCTGCGCGACGTGATCGAACCCAATGATGCCTGGATGCGCACCGGCGACCTGATGCGCCGGGACGCACAGGGCTTCTTCACCTTCGTCGACCGGATCGGCGACACCTTTCGCTGGAAGGGCGAGAACGTGGCCACCACCGAGGTCGCCGAGGCGCTCCACCGGGTCGCGGGCGTGCGTGAGGCCAACGTCTACGGCGTATCCGTGCCGGGGGCGGAAGGCCGGGCAGGCATGGCAGCGCTCGCGGTCGGGCCGGATTTCGACCTCGCGCATCTGCACGCCGAGATGCAGACCCGGCTTCCGGCCTATGCCCGGCCGCTGTTCCTGCGCCTGAGCGACGAACTCGGTCACACCGAGACCTTCAAGCAGAAGAAGGCCGCGTTGGCCGAGGACGGCTTCGACCCCGCCCGGACCGACGACCCGCTCTACATCGACCGCGATGGCGCCTACCGTCGGATCAATGCGGCCCTCTACGCGGAGATCGCCGGGAGCAGGCTGCGGCTGTGACTCGCTGCTGCGCCCTCTCAATCCGGGTTTCGAACGGACAAGTCCTTTCGCGGGTCCAGGGCAGAGCTCCGGTGAAGGGAAGCCCCGGCGCCCCGCCAAAGGGATGATCCCTCTGGGATCGCGCATTTCAGGCCGGCTGAAGGCTGCCGAGCGTGCCCGACGGGGCCCGCAGGACGCGGCGTAGCAGCCCAGCGAGGACGAGGCAGACCAGCACTTCGCTCGTGATGGCCACGCCGAGCAGGCCCTCGACGCCGAACCCGCGCACCGCCGGGTAGACCAGGGCGAGGTTGACGGCCGCCGCCGCGGCCGTCGCGGCGAAGACCGCACCGGTCCGCTCCAGCGCGCGAAACGCGCAGATCTGCGCGAAGGACACGAGCGAGACCGGAAACAGCAGCGAGTACCACGCCACCACCCAGGCGTAGGCCGCCATGTCCGGCCCGAACGCCGCCGCAAGCAGGCTTTTGCCGGTGAGCGCCAGCAGCGCCGTGAAGCTCAGGCCTCCGGCAAAGCCGATGGCGGCGGTGACGCCGATGACCGGCCGCAGACCGTGGAGGCCGCTTTGCGCCAGCGCCCGGCCCGCGATCGGCGGAACGATGTTCTCGAGGGCGTCGCGGATCAGATTGAGAACACCGAGGATGCTCTGCGCCGCGCGCAGCACGCCGATCAGCGTCACGCCGAGCAGGGCTCCGGCGACGAGCAGGCCGCCATAGCCGCTCAGCCATTGCATCAGCCCCGTGAGCACCAGCCAGCGGCCGGAATGCCATTGCCGCCGGCTCGCCGCGCCGAACTCGCCCGCCCGCCACGCCAGCGGACCCCGGAACGGGATCGCGCAGAGGCAGGACAGGGCGGCCGAGGCCGCGACGACCTCCAGGGCGCGGGTCGGCGAGAGCATCCCTGCCCGGCCGAGCAGGATCAGGCCCGCGAGCTTGATCCCCTGGTTGAGCGCATCGATCCCCAGAACGACCGGCGGCCGTCCGCGGGCGAACAGGTAGCGGCGGCAGAAGTCCTGGGCGAGGTGGGCGGCGCAGGCCGCGCCCGCCGCGAGCCCCAGCGCCCCGTCGCCGAAAGCCAGAGCGAGCCCGATCGCGACGGCCCCGCCGGCGAGCGTCAGGAAGGCGGCTTCGTGGACGAGGACGATGGCGTAATAGGCCGGCCGCGCCTCCTCGCCCAGGCCCGGCCCGATGCTGATCATCGGGCAGACGACGAGGCCGAGCTGCAGGCTGACGGTGAGCAGCACCGCGATCCAGGCGGTCGAGAACAGGCCGAAAGCCTCCAGGCCGAGCGCGTGCGCCAGCACGATGGTGGTGGCGAAGTTGCAGGCGCTCACCAGCGCCTGATCGGCCACCGAGAGCGCCGGTCCGGCCGCCCCTCGCGCAAGACCCCTTCGCCCGAGTACCGCGCGGCGGGCGCCGGCCAGGGCACGGAGGTCGCGCGGGGGGGCGGGCATGCTGTGTCCGGGTGAGGGCGAGGAGATGAAAAGGCGGCCGGAAGGAAGCCTTGGCGACCCTAGACGAGGCGGGCGCACGCACCACGCGGACATCGGGAGAGGCGGCGCCAATTCCTCGATCGTTCGGGGTACGTCGGAAGTACGGGCCGGCGCGCTCCCGATGCGCCGCCGGCCTCGATTGTCAGGACGTGCGCCGCCCGCGAGACTTCGCCCCGATCGAACCGGTGGCGATTGTCGATGGGCGGGTGTTGATGGCAGCGACGACGACCATCCATGCCCTGTCGCGGGAAAGCCGCCTCGCGGAGCTGTTCCTGGCGGCGCTCGGCATCGCGTTTGCCGGGTACATGATCTTCGGCAAGAGCTTCGCCTATCTCGGCCTGCCGCCGCTCTATGCCGGCGAATTGCTGTTCCTGCTGGGGCTTCTCGCCGCGCTGCGGGCGGGATCGGGCATCAACCTCGCGGCCGGGCTCGCCACCGCCCCGGCCCTCTGCCTCGCCGCGCTGATGGGCTGGGTGCTGCTGCGGACGCTCACCGGCCTGCGCGAGTACCGGGTCGATGCCCTGCGCGACGGCGCGGTCGCGCTCTACGGCGGCTACGCCTTCGTCCTGATCGCCCTTCTGCTCGACGATCCGCGCCGGCTCGGGAGCCTGCTGCGGATGTTCCGCTGGCTCGCCCGCATCGTGATCCCTCTGGCGATCATCGCCTTCATCCTCGGCGACGTGCCGTTCTTCGCGGCGCGGGCGGGCGAACTCTCGGCCCATCTGACCGGTGCCTGCGTTCTGGCGCTGGTCGGCCTCGTCCGGGTCGGGCCGGGCTGGATCGCCTTCGTCGGCCTCGGCGCGTTGCTCGCCGCCGCGCAGAACCGCGGCTCCATGCTGGCGATCGCGGTGCCGGTCGGCCTCGCCCTTCTGGCGGTCGGGCAATGGAAGCGGATGGCCGCGACGCTGATCCTCGGCGCCGGCCTTCTGGGCGCTGCCGCCGCCCTCGATGTCGAGGTGGATCTGCCCAACAGCGACCGGCCGGTCAGCGCGGCGGCGGTGGTGAACAACATCGTCAGTATCGTCGCCCCGAGCAGCGGCGGCAACCTCGACGACACCAAGCAGTGGCGGCTGCGCTGGTGGAACACCATCGTCGGCTACACCGTGCACGGACCCTATTTCTGGACCGGCAAGGGCTTCGGGCCGAACCTGGCCGAGGCCGACGGCTACGTGGTCGGGCTGGAGAATGGCGGGCCGACCCTGCGCAGCCCGCACAGCATCCACATGACCTACCTCGCCCGCAGCGGCGTGCCCGGCCTCGCCCTGTGGCTTCTCACCTGCGCCGTCTGGATGGCGGCCATGATCGCCGCCTTCTGGCGGGCGCGACGGATGGGCGAGCGGAAATGGGAGGGCTTCTTCCTGTTCATCGCCTGCTACGTCGCCTCGATCGTCATCGATGCGAGCTTCGACGTCGCCCTGGAGGGGCCGATGCTGGCGATTCCGTTCTGGACGCTGATCGGCATCGGCATCGGCGCCGCGATGATCTTCCGGGCGCAGGCCGCCGCCCTCCCGTCCGATACGCCGTTCCGGCCCGGACGGGCGCGAATGTCCCTGGGCGCGCTCGCCGGTCTCGTGCTCCTCGCGCCCTGGCCTGCGGCGCCCGCCCGTGCCGAAGAGAGCCGCCGCACGGTCAGCGACCCGTCCGGCCCCTGCCTCGTGCTACGCGACGTCTCCGACCGTACCATCGAAAACCTCGACCTCGGGCCGTGCGGCGGCGAGGGGGTGCGGATCGAGCGTTCGCGCAACGTGACGATCCGCAATCTCACGATCCGCGACACCGGGGATGTCGGCATCTATGTCGAGGGGAGCGACGGGGTCACCATCGAGGAGAACCGGATCGACAACACCCTCTCGGGCATCCGCGCGCTCTCCTCCACCGGGGTCGAGGTTCGCTGCAACAGCGTGCGCAACGTCCGGGGTCCGATTCCGGCCGGTCAGTTCGTGCAGTTCGACAAGGTGACAGGGCCCGGCAACGGCATCTCCTGCAACATCGGCGAGAACGAGCCCGGCCGCGGCGTGCCGGAGGATGCGATCAGCCTGTTCCAGTCGCGCGGCGAGCCGGGGCGGCCGATCCTGGTCGGCCGCAACCGCCTCGTCGGCGGCGGTCCGAGCCAGTCCGGCGGCGGGATCATGCTCGGCGATGGCGGCGGTGCCTACCTGGAAGCCCGCGACAACCTGCTGATCGATCCGGGCCAGTACGGGATCGCGGTGGCGAGCGGCAACCACATGACGATCGCCGGCAATGTCGTGATCGCCCGGCCGCAGCTCTTCACCAATGTCGGCATCTCGGTCTGGAACCAGTACGCCGAGCCCTGCCACACCGTGACGGTGAGCGGAAACAGCGTCGACTGGCGCGCCCGCACCGGCCGGCCCAACCCGTGGTGGGACGCCAAGAACTGCGCCGGCACGCTCTGGTCGCTCAACCGGACGCTTTCCCTCGATCCGCAGCGCGAGATCGCGGCTCAAGCCCCCTGCGCCTGCCGGACGGCCGGGCGTACCGCAGAATCCCCCGCCCTCCTCAAAACTCCGAAAGAAGCCGCGCGATGAGCGACCCGGTGCAAGGCCCCGTGCAAGACCCTCTGCAACACCCGGTCAATGCGGAGCGCCCCGACATCGTGGTGCTGGCGCTGGCACGCAATTGTGCGGCCACCCTCCCCGCCTTCCTGCGCTTCCTCTCCTCCTTGAGGGAGGCGGGGCTCGATTGCCGCGCTCTCGTCGGCGAGAACGATTCCCGCGACGGCACCGGGGCGTTGCTCTGGGCGGCGCAGGCGCGGGGCGAACTCAGCCATGTCCCCACCGCCTTCATGGCCGATATCCGCGGCCGGCTGGCGCGGATGGCCCGGGGCCGCGAACACCTCAAGCGCGTGCTGGACGGTCAGGGACCGGCGCCCGCCTATGTCTGTGTCGCCGACATCGACAACGTCATGGCGCGCCCGCCCGAAGCGGGGGCGGTTCTCGCGGCGCTGGCCAAGCTGGAGCGGCCGGGCCTGTTCGCCGTCTCGGCGGCGTCGCAGCCGCACTATTACGATCTGCTCGCCTACGAGGACGAGGCGGTGAGCTACGAGTACCTTCTCGACGACATCGCCCGCCACCGCCGCGGCGCGCTCGGCTATTACCGCTTCTTCTCCGACACGATCTACCCGGCGCAAAGTGCTCTGACCCGGGAGCGCGAGACCACCTGCCTCTCGGCGTTCAACGGGCTGACGCTCTACCGCGGCGCGGATTATCGCCTCGGCTCCTATCTCGACGACGATTACGCGCGCTGCGAGCACCTCACCCTCAACCGCCGCATCGCCGCCGCCACGGGCCGGCGGATGCTGGTCGATCCCGGCCTCGTCCTGCGCACCCCCGGCGACCACGCCCAGCGCGGGTTTCTCTCGTTCTACGCGAGCCGGGTGCGGAAGATGGCGGTGGCGCGGCTGCGGGGGTGACGAGATTGGCCGGTGGCGGATTTGGGGGCGGCTCGGGACGAGACTCTTCCGACCCGAGTCCTCTCACCTTCGGCGGCCGCCTCGCCCCCTCCTTCGAGGAAGGCGAGACGTGGCCCTCTTCCCGCGTGCGGGGATAAGGGGAATCAACGGTTCCCGATCAGCGAACCGGTCGCGGAGGCGTGGGACCGTCATTTCCTCAGCGGCACGCCCTTCGTGGTGAAGTGCTGCCCGCCGCCTGCGGGGCGTATGGGTCGCGGCTGGCCTCGCCCCTTGCTCGCGCCCGAACCTGTTCCCGGCGGCTGCGAGAACGGCACGAGCTGGTCCGGTCTCGGCCCGATGAGATCCGCACGGCCCATCTCGCGCAGCGCCTCGCGAAGCAGGGGCCAGTTCTCGGGGTCGTGGTAGCGCAGGAACGCCTTGTGCAGCCGCCGCTGCCGCAGGCCCTTGATCGCATCGACCGGCTCGCTGCCGCCGCGCCGCACGCCCTGCAGCGGGTTGATCTCGGTATGGTACATGGTCGTGGCGGTCGCCATGGGCGAGGGCAGGAACGTCTGCACCTGATCGGCGCGGTAGTCGTTCTTCTTGAGCCAGAGCGCGAGGTTCAGCATGTCCTCGTCGGTCGTGCCCGGATGCGCCGCGATGAAATACGGGATCAGGTAGTATTTCTTGCCGGCCTTCTTGGCGGCGGCGTCGAACATCTCCTTGAAGCGGTCGTAGGTGCCGATTCCCGGCTTCATCATCAGGTCGAGGGGGCCGCGCTCCGTGTGCTCGGGCGCGATCTTGAGGCGCCCGCCGACATGGTGGGTCACGAGCTCCTCGACGTATTCGGGGCTTCGGACCGCGAGGTCGTAGCGCACGCCGGAGGCGACCATCACCTTCTTGACGCCCTTCACCTCGCGGACCTTGCGATAGAGCCGGATCAGGTCGTCGTGCGAGGTGTTCAGGTTGGGGCAGATGTCCGGGAAGACGCAGGATGGCAGCCGGCACGCCGCCTCGATCTTCGGGTCCTTGCAGGCCATCCGGTACATGTTCGCGGTCGGCCCGCCGACATCCGAGATCACGCCGGTGAAGCCCGGCGTCTTGTCGCGGATCCGCTCGATCTCGCGCAGGATCGAGCCCTCCGAGCGGTTCTGGATGACGCGGCCCTCGTGCTCGGTGATGGAGCAGAAGGTGCAGCCGCCGAAGCAGCCGCGCATGATCGTCACCGAGAACTTGATCATGTCCCAGGCGGGGATCTTCGCGTCGCCGTAGGACGGGTGGGGCGCCCGCGCGTAGGGCAGGTCGTAGACCGCATCCATCTCGTCGCTGGTCAACGGGATCGGCGGCGGGTTCAGCCACAGGTCGCGGTCGCCGTGGCGCTGGACGAGCGGTCGCGCGTTGCCGGGATTGGCCTCCCGGTGCAGCACCCGCGAGGCGCGGGCATAGGCCTCCTTGTCGTCCTTGACCTCGTCGTAGGCGGGGAGCCGGATCACGGTGTCGCCGGGCCGGCGGGCGGCGGCCTCGTCCGTCGAGTCGAGATCGTCGGCGGGCAGCTCGGTGTAATGCCCCGGCACGCGGCGGAACAGGGCGACGCCCCGAACGGATTCGAGTTCGTGCGGCGCCTCGCCGGCTGCCATGCGGTTGGCCACCTCGACCACGGCGCGCTCGGCATTGCCGTAAAGGAGCAGGTCCGCTTTGGCGTCGGCCAGGATCGAGCGGCGCACCTTGTCGGACCAGTAATCGTAGTGGGCGATGCGCCGCAGCGAGGCCTCGATGCCGCCGAGCACGATCGGCACGTCCTTGTAGGCCTCGCGGCAGCGCTGCGTGTAGACGATGGTGCAGCGGTCCGGCCGCCTTCCGCCTTCCCCGCCCGCCGTGTAGGCGTCGTCATGGCGCAGGCGACGGTCCGCCGTGTAGCGGTTCACCATCGAATCGAGGTTGCCGCCGGTGACGCCGAAGAACAGACGCGGCTTGCCGAGCGCCTTGAACGGCTCGGCCGACTGCCAGTCGGGCTGCGCGATGATGCCGACCCGGAACCCCTGCGCTTCGAGCAGCCGGCCGATGATCGCCATGCCGAAGCTCGGATGATCCACATAGGCGTCACCCGTCACCAGCACGATGTCGCAGGCGTCCCAGCCGAGCGCCGTCATCTCGGCGCGGCTCATCGGCAGGAACGGCGCAGCCTTTCCGGGGGGCGGTTTGCAGGCCAAGGGCGCCAAGGATCGCTCGGTTGAAGCTCGGAGTTCCATGGGGTCCATCCATAGGCCGCCCAGGCCGCGAGCTCAACGAAGGGCAAGCGGGCCATCCGTCGCCCCTTGATCCCGACCCTGCGCGATGCCTGGGCCCGGCGCTGGCCCTCAGGCCGAAAGCATCACGGCTCGGGCGGGGCCTTCGGGTTCTTCTCGGTGCGGTCGCGGTGGGCGGCGGCGCGGGCGAGCAGCAGCATCGTCACCGGCGTGGTGATGGTGATGAACAGGCCGATCAGCACGTCGCGCAGGATGATGTGACCCGCGATCAGCGACAGCAGCAGCATCGAGCCGGCCAGGATCAGGAAGGCGCCGAGCGTGGCCCCGAGCGTCGGGGCGTGAACGCGCTCGTAGAAGGTTTTCAGGCGGATGAGCCCGAGCGCGCCCGTCAGCGAGAACCCGGCGCCGGTCAGCGCCAGCGCCACGACGATCCAGGCCGCCCAGACGGGCAGATCGGCGCCGGTCACTGGATCACCTCGCCCTGCATCAGGAACTTGGCGAGCGCCACGGTGGCGGTGAAGCCGATCATGCCCAGGATCAGCGCGCCCTCGAAATAGAGTCCGCTGCCGGTGCGCATGCCGTGGACGACGATCGCCAGCATGCCGTTGAGGTAGAGCGTGTCGAGGCCGAGGATGCGGTCCTGGGCGCGGGGGCCGCGCAGCATCCGCCACGCGGCCAGCGCCATCGCCAGCACCAGCATGCCTTGGGCGAGGCCGAGGCCCCAATCGAGGATGGTGGCGGCGCTCACGCGAAGATCTCCATCAGGGGGCGCTCGTAGCGGTCCTTGACGCGGCGGACCCAGCCCTCGCTGTCGGTGTCGTCGAGGAGGTGCATCAGCAGGCGCCCGGTATGGGAATCGTACTGGACCCAGAGGGTGCCGGGCGTCGCGGTCAGGATGATCGACAGCACCGACAGGCCGAACGGCGTCGTCATGTCGAGGGGGATCGAGACGAAGCCCGTCCGCCGCTCAGCCCGATGCAGGCCGAGGATGATCCTGGCCACGTCGATGTTGGAGCGCAGCATATCGTAGAGGACGTTGAACAGCAGCCGCACGGCGAGACCGGGGCGGCGGACCCGCACCGGCCTCGGGCGCAGCGCCCGCATCACCGCCGGCACGACCAGCCCGACGAGGACCGCAAGCACGACGTTGCCCGGTGTCGGCGGCGCGTTCAGCAGCAGCCACATCAGGATGAGGCCGGCGGAGAGGAAGGGGTGAGGCAGGAGCGCGTTCATGAGCGTGACCCCGCTGCACCCTTGCCGGCGTCGCCGTTGCCTGCGCCACTCCCGCCCGCTTCCCCTTTGCCCGAATCGAGGACGGCGCGGACGTAGTCCTGCGGCTGCGACAGCCAGCGCACGGTGGCCTCGCTGTAGGCGAGCGCCGGGCCGCCCCAGAGCGCGAGCGCGATGCAGGCCGCGAGCAGGACGCTGAGGCTCGCCAGTTCCGGCGTCCGCATCACCGGCGGCGGGTCGTCGTGGGGCACCCACAGGCTGAAGATGCCGAGCCGCACCAGGGGAATCAGGGTGCCGAGGCTGGACAGCGTGAGCGCGGCGATCAGCCACCAGGCCGAGGCGGTCATGGTGTTCGAGGCGAGCCCCGAGAACATCGCCAGCTTGCCGACGAAGCCCGCGAGCGGCGGGATGCCGGCGAGCATCAGCGTGCAGAGCAGGAAGCCGCTGCCGAGGATCGCCACCGCGGCAGGGATCGCCCGGCCGACCTCGACGGCGTCGGCATCGTCGAAGGGATCGCGGTACTCGTCGGCGAAGACGGGCTGGGCGGCGTCCGCCGGGTCGCGGCCCCGCTGCAGGATCTCGGCCAGCAGGAACAGGGCGCCGGCCGCGCAGGTCGAGCCGACGAGGTAGTAGAGTGCGCCGGAGAGCGCCGCCGCGCTGCCGGTGCCGAGCGCTGCGAGCACCGTGCCCGACGAGATCATCACCGCGTAGCCCGCCGCCCGCGTCAGGTGGCGCGCGGCCAGGATGCCGAAGGTGCCGAAGGCGATGGTCGCGAGGCCGGTGACGAGGATCCAGCTCTGGCCGAACCCTGCCGAGCTGCCGTCCTCGAACAGGAGCAGGCTGAGGCGGATCACGACGTAGACGCCGACCTTGCTGAGGATCGCCAGGATCGCCGACGCCGGGGCGGTGGCGGCGGAATAGGTGGTCGGCAGCCAGAAGCCGAGGGGCCAGGCGCTGCACTTGATGAGGAAGGCGATGCCGAGCACGGCGCAGCCGACCTCGAACAGGGCGGCCTCGGCCGGAGGGCTCGCGAGCCGCCGGGCGAGGTCGGCCATATTGAGCGTGCCCATCGTGCCGTAGATCAGGCTGACGCCGATGAGGAAGAACAGCGAGGCGACGAGGTTGACGGCGATGTAGCCGAGACCCGCCCGGATGCGGGTCTCGCCCGAGCCGTGCAGGACGAGGCCGTAGGAGGCGGCCAGCATCACCTCGAAGAACACGAACAGGTTGAACACGTCACCGGTGAGGAAGGCGCCGTTCACCCCCATCAAGAGCAGCAGGAACAGGCCGTGGAAGCGTGGGCCCGCCCGGCCCCATCGGGCGAAGGAGAAGACGAGGGCGGCAAGCCCCAGCACGCCGGCCAGCGTCAACATCACCGCCGAGAGCCGGTCGGCCACCAGCACGATGCCGTAGGGCGCCGCCCAGTTGCCGAGTCGGTAGACCTCCGGCGCCTCGGCCGCCCGGCCGACGAGGGCGAGGGCGATACCCAGCAGCACCAGCACCGTGGCGAGACTGATCGCCGATTTCAGGCGGTGGCGCCGCTCGTCCATCAGGAACATGACACCGGCCGCGGCGATCGGCAGCACGATCGGCAGGACGACGAGATGATCGGACCACAGGACCGCGCCGGGGCCGCTCAGGAGGGGCGCGTTCATGGATGCGGGTTCTCCGGCGTGGGTTCGGCGTGATGCGGCTCCCGGCCGTCGACGTGATCGCTGCCGGTGATGCCGCGGGCCGCGAGCAGCACCACGAGGAAGAGGGCGGTGAGCGCGAAGCTGATCACCAGAGCGGTGAGCACCAGGGCCTGCGGTACCGGATCATCGACCGAGACGGTCTCGGGCCCGGCCCCGAGCACCGGCGGCGCGCCGACGGTGAGGCGGCCCATGGCGAAGATGAAGAGGTTGACGGCGTAGCTCAGCAGCGAGAGCCCGAGCGCCACCTGGAAGGTGCGCGGGCGCAGCATCAGCCACACGCCGGAGGCGGCGAAGATGCCGATTCCGGCCGACAGCACGATCTCCATTACGCCGTCTCCTCGCCGGCCTGTTCGGCCTCCGCCTCCGCACTGCGGGTGCGGCGCAGGGATTGGTGGGCGAGCGCCACCAGCATCAGCGCGCTCGCACCCACCACCAGCACCATGATCCCGAGATCGAACACCAGGGCGCTCGCCGCCGGGACCTTGCCGAGCAGCGGCAACTCCCAATAGGCGAAGTAGGCGGTGAGGAAGGGCCGCCCGAACGCCCACGAGGCCGCGCCGGCGCCCACCGCGATGAGCAGGCCGAGGCCGATCCACGAGATCGGCTGGATGCGCAGGCGCTCCTCCACCCACTGCGCGCCGCAGGCCATGTATTGCAGGATGAAGGCGATGGTGAGCGCGATGCCCGCCGCGAAGCCGCCGCCGGGCAGGTCGTGGCCGCGCAGGAACAGGTGCAGCGACAGCAGCACGATGAACGGGAACAGCCACGTCATCACCACCCGCGGCACCAGCAGGGCGTCGGCGGTGGTGTCGCCGGGTTTGCGGCCCTCTCGGGCGCGGTCGTAGGCGTCGTGGTGGTGCTGCTGCTTGGGCCGTTCCAGGCTGTCCGGCGCCGGGCGGAAGCGGCGCAGCAGCGCGAACACCGTGAGGCCGACGACGCCGAGCACCGAGATCTCGCCCAGCGTGTCGAAGGCGCGGAAATCGACCAGCAGCACGTTGACGACGTTGCGCCCGCCCGCCTGCGGATAGGCCTCCTCGATGAACCAGCGCGCGATGCCGTCGCCGGCCGGGCGGGTCATCACGGCGTAGGCGAGGCCGGCGAGCCCGAGCCCGGCAAAGCCCGCGATGCAGAGATCGACGAGGCGGCGGCGGCGGGCCCGCGCCTTCTCGGCGGCGGGCGCGGGAATCGCCTGGTCGCGCTTGGGCAGCCAGCGCAGGCCCAGCAGCAGCATGACGGTGGTGACGATCTCGACGAGGATCTGCGTCACCGCAAGATCCGGCGCCGAGAGCCAGAGGAAGGTCAGGCTGCTGACGAGCCCTGCCCCGCCGACGAAGATCGTGGCCGAGAGGCGATGATACTTCGCCCGCTCCGCCGCACCGATCGCGCAGGCGCCGCCGACGAGCCACATCAGCGCGAAGGCGGGATCGAAGGGTGTCAGCCGGCCCGGCGCGAAGAGGTCGAGGCTGCGGGCGATGCCGGTCGCCAGTGCGGCGAGCAGGGCGGCGAGGAACAGGATGCGCAATTGCGGCTGGAGCCGCTCGGCGCCGAAGGCCCGTTCCAGCAGGCGGGCGCCCTTCGTCAGGCCGGTCATCGACCGCTCGAACAGCCAGCCGCCGTCGAGCCGGTCCATCAGCCAGGGACCGCCGCGGGGGTTGGTATTGATGCGCTTGCCGAACAGCACATACAGCACGACGCCGCCGACGAGCGCGACCATGCTGAGCGCCAGCGCCGCGTTGAAGCCGTGCCAGATCGCGAGGCTGTAGGTCGGGGCGTTGTCGCCGAATACCGCACCGACGGCGCGCTCCAGGGCCGGGCCGATGGTGAGGTTCGGGACGAGGCCGATGGCGATGCAGGTGAGCACCAGCATCTCGATCGGAATGCGCATCCACCGCACCGGCTCGTGCGGCGTCTCCGGCAGGTCGTGCGGGGGTGGGCCGAAGAAGGTCTGGCGGATGAAGCGTAGCGAGTAGAGCATGGTGAAGGCGCTGGCCAGCGTCGCCAGCACCGGCAGGGCGAGGTGGATCGGGTGGTCGCCCATGTTGTCGACCGCCTCGGAGAGGAACATCTCCTTCGAGAGGAACCCGTTGAGCAGCGGCACGCCGGCCATCGCCGCGGCGGCGACCATCGCCAGCGTGGCCGTATACGGCATGGCCCGCCACAGGCCGGAGAGGCGGCGCATGTCGCGCGTGCCGGTCTCGTGGTCGATGATGCCGACCGCCATGAACAGCGAGGCCTTGAAGGTCGCGTGGTTCACCGTGTGGAAGATCGCGGCGACCACGGCGAGCGGCGAGTTGAGGCCGAGCAGCAGCGTGATCAGCCCGAGATGGCTGATGGTCGAGTAGGCGAGCAGGCCCTTCAGGTCGTGCTGGAAGATCGCGCTCCAAGAGCCGACCAGCAGGGTCGCCATGCCGGCGCTGCCGACGATCCAGTACCACGCGTCGGTGCCCGCGAGCACCGGCCACAGGCGGATCATCAGGAAGATCCCGGCTTTCACCATGGTGGCGGAGTGCAGGTAGGCGCTGATCGGCGTCGGCGCCGACATCGCCCGCGGGAGCCAGATGTGGAACGGGAACTGCGCCGACTTGGTGAGCGCGCCCATGAGCACCAGCACCAGGGCCGGCAGGTAGAGCGGGCTGTTGCGGATCGTGTCGCCCGAGGCCAGCACGGTGGCCAGATCGTAGCTGCCGACGATGCGCCCGATCAGCACCGTTCCGACCAAGAGGCACAGGCCGCCGGCGGCGGTGATGGTCAGCGACATCCGCGCCCCGTCCCGCGCCGCCGCGTTGTCGTACCAGTAGCCGATCAGCAGGAACGAGACGATGCTCGTCAGTTCCCAGAACAGGACGAGCTGGATCAGGTTGCCGGAAAGCACGATGCCGAGCATCGCGCCGACGAAGGCGAGAAAATAGGAGAAGAGCCGCGGCACCGGGTCGGCGGCGGCCATGTAGTAGCGGGCGTAGAGCACCACCAGCGCGCCGATGGCGAGCACCAGCACCGCGAAGAGCCACGCGAGCCCGTCGAGCCGCAGGACGAGGTTGACGCCGAGGCTCGGCAGCCACTCGACGGCATGGACGACGGTACCGCCCCCGCCGAGTTGCGGGGTCAGCGCGAGGAGACAGCCGAGGCTGGCCAGCATCACCAGCCCGGCGGAGACCGCCGCAGCCGTGCGCGCGCGGCTCGGCAAGGCAGCTGTGAGCACGGAGCCCGCGAAGGGCAGGATCGCTGCGGCGGCGAGAAGGGCGTTGGACGACATCAACCCGTGCGAGATGCAGGCTCGGAAGCGGCCTGAAGGACGAAAAGGGACGGCGCGTGAGAGCCAAGCCGCTCGCCCTGGCGGGCGCGGCCTTCGCGGATGCACTTAAGGCATGCCCGACGGTTCGACCGCAAGGGATCGGCGAGGAAAAGGCGAAATCGGCCCGATGGTTGCGCGGCGTGAGAATCCGCACCTGGCCCCCCAAGCGCACCGGAAGCCGGTCGGATGGAGGCGCGAACGGCAACCGTTGTCTGAATAGGGCGTGGGCGATCGACTTGAGCCTGTGGGCCGGTCCGACGAAGGGCAGGCCCTGCCCTCCTGCAACGAAGCCTCGGGACAGGCCGTATGAATGTCGGAACTGCCGGTGACGCGACGAACCCGTCGGAACACGATGTGGCGACGCTGGGCGAGCGGATCTGGCTCGCCACGGAGATGGCGTGCGATCCGATCTGGAACGCGTATCGGGATCGCCTCGGCGTCCAGCCGCCGCTGCAGACCGTGGGCGCCATTCTCGCCACCACCCGCGGCCGGTTCGGCCCCGAGGCGCAGACGGAGGCCTTGCGGATCGCGGCCCGTGTCAGCGACGAGACCGTGCTGCGCCTGACGGAGCGGTTGATCCAGGCGCGGGACGCGCAAGCGGTCCTGCGCACGTCGCGGGCCGCCTTCCTGCGCTCCCTCGTGACCCTCGCCGCAGGCCCGGAGGCCCCGCCTTCGCCGGCTCCGATCGCGCCGTGATGCGGGGATGACGCCCTCGGGCCTCCGCGGCGTCATCCTCGGTGTCTCTCACGAAGCGCCCGCCGCGCCGCCGTGACCGACGGAGAGCCGTCCGGCGGCCGGGAGCTGTCGTGGGATCTCAGAGCGGAAAGGCCGCCAGCGCTTGTTCGAGCGCGCGCCGTGCCATCTGCCGCGCGGCGGCCTCCGTCTGCGTCTCGGATTCGATGGCGGGCACCCGCACCGTCGCCGCGACCTCGACGACGTCGCGTCCCGGGTCCGGCCGGCCGAACAGAACCCGCACCACAACCTGCCGCCGGCCGTCGATCACGTCCTGCGTTTCCTGGGTCATCCGAACCGGCATCCGCGTCTCCCTCCAAGCCGGCGGCGCCCGATGCGCCCTCGCCGTCTCCGGCAGGACGAACGAAGCGCGGGGCGAAGCGTTGCCTGGATAGCACCGGGGCGGGCTGAGGCTATGGGCCGCGCGGGCGCAGCGGGATTGAAACGGTTCGGCGGGTGAACGGGTCGCGATCTCCTCGCCCCGGCCGATCCGGCAAGGATCAACGGCAAGGATCAAATGCTTCGCCCGCCGGACGCCGATCGTTTACCGTCGAAAGTCCCGAAATCTTCACGAGACGCGATCACTCTGTCCAGTGACGGGCCGGCGATCCCGTTTTGATACGGCTTTCCTCAGGCACACACTTTGCGGAACCGGCAAAGTTCAATCCTGCGCGGTTTCGGCCGTCCCGGGGTGGAGCGATGACGCGGTGACAGACGAGCGTTTGCGCCGTGCCGGATTTCGAACCGGTCAGAGACTCCGACGATCGATCGCAGACGGGACCAAGTCATGGACGCCAGAAAAGCTCCCAACGTCGTCATCATCGGTCTCGGTTACGTCGGCCTGACCCTGTCCGTTGCTCTGGCCCGCCGCGGTGTCCAAGTCTACGGCATCGAGAAGCGGGCCGACGTCGTCGAGAAGACCAATGCCGGCGTGCCGCATTTCGCCGAGGTCGGGCTTCAGGCCGCCCTCGCCGACGTCGTGAAGAAGGGCCGCTTCGTCGCGAGCACGACGACGCAGGACGTGCCGCGGGCCGAGTACTACATCATCACGGTGGGCACCCCGCTCTATCCCGGCTCGCACGAGCCGCGTCTCGACATGATCGAGGAGGCGACCCGCGAGGTGGCCGAGCACTTCACCGACGGCGCGACGGTGATCCTGCGCTCGACCGTGCGGATCGGCACGACCACCGGCGTGGTGAAGCCGATCCTCGACCGCACCGGCACCGACTACCACCTCGCCATGTGCCCCGAGCGGACGCTCGAGGGCGATGCCATGCGCGAACTCATCAACCTGCCGCAGATCGTCGGCGGTGAGACGCCGGACGCGTCCGACGCGGCGGCCGCCCTGTTCAGCCGCCTGACCCACACCATCGTCCGGGTCGCCAGCCCCGAGACGGCGGAGATGATCAAGCTCGTGGACAACACCTCGCGCGACGTCCACTTCGCCTTCGCCAACGAGGTGGCGCGGGCCTGCGACGCGCTCGGCATCAACGCCAACGACGTGATCCGCTACGGCAAACTCGGCTATACCCGCACCAATGTCGCCGCGCCGGGCCTCGTCGGCGGTCCCTGCCTCGAGAAGGACCCGCACATCCTGCTCTCCTCGGTCTCCGGCAAGGGCGTGAACCTCGAGATCACCGCGGCCTCCCGCCTCGTCAACGAGCGCCAGCCGGCGGAGACGGTGGGCAGCCTCGTCGAGCGGCTGCGGGCCCGCCGCGCCGGGCCGTTCAAGGCGGTGGTCGCCGGCCTCGCCTTCAAGGGCCGCCCGGAAACCGATGACCTGCGCGGGTCGATGTCCCTCCACGTCATCCGCGAGATGATGGCGACCGAGCAGTTCTCCGAGATCCGGGTCTATGACGGCGTGGTGCCGATGGATCACATCCGGGCGATCTCGTCGGGGCTGACGCCCTACGACAACCTCGCCGCCGCCTGCGCCGGCGCCGACGTGCTCGTGATCGCCAACAACCATCCGGAATATTCGAAGATCGACCTGGAAACGATCATCGGTACGATGTCGGACGACGCCTTCGTCTACGATTACTGGAACAACCTCAGCGAGATGCCGGCGGAGGTTCTGGAAAATCGCTACGTCACCGTGGGCAACCTCGTGGGTAAGTTTCAATGAGCAGACTGGCTGTCACCGGGGCGGGCGGATTCATCGGCGCCCACCTCACCCGCGCGCTCCTGGCCGAGGGGCACGAGGTCGTCGCGATCGACAACTACATCCGCGGACAGGCCTCGCGGCTCGCCAGCGCCCAGGGCGCGATCGAGCGGGTGACGCTCGACGTGCGTGACAAGGATGCGCTGGTCGAGGCGCTCCGGGGCGTCGAGTGCGTGTTTCATCTGGCCGCCGTCAACGGCACGGAGAACTTCTACACGCAGCCGCAGCTCGTGCTCGATGTCGGCGTGCGCGGCGCGCTCGCCGTCTCCGAAGCCTGCATCGAGGCCGGTGTGCCCGATCTCGTCGTCGCCTCCTCGGCGGAGGTCTACCAGACCCCGCGCGTGGTGCCGACCGACGAGACCATCGAGATGGTGATCCCCGACTCGCTCAACCCGCGCTATTCCTATGGCGGGTCGAAGCTGATCTCGGAACTGATCGCCTTCAACTATTGCCGCGACAAGTTGCGCAAGGTCCAAGTCTTCCGCCCGCACAACATCTACGGGCCGGATATGGGCTGGAAGCACGTCGTGCCGCAGCTCATCGAGAAGATCGTCGCGGCCGGTGACGGCGGATCGATCACGCTCCAGGGCGACGGCAGCGAGACCCGCGCCTTCTGCTACGTCAGCGACGTCGTCGACGGCATCGTCCGGATGTGGCGCGATGGCGAGAGCATGAACGTCTACCATATCGGCTCGATGGAGGAGGTCGCGATCCGCGATCTCGCCCGGATCACCGCGGAGGCGCTCGGCACCCGCGTCGAGCTGATCGCCGGACCGGCCGCCGCCGGGGCGACGCCGCGCCGCTGCCCCGACATCGGCAAGATGCAGGCGATCGGCTACGCGCCGAGCGTTTCCCTGGTCCAGGGCATCGAGCGCACGGTCGCGTGGTACCGCGAGAATCCGGCGCCGACCGATTCCAACCCGCTTCTGTAGGGGCCGACCGATGCACAGCTTGGCGGGCAAGACCGTCTTCGTCGCCGGACATCGCGGCCTCGTCGGCAGCGCTCTGGTACGGCGTTTGAAGGGTGAGGATTGCGAGGTCCTCACCGCGACGCGGGCGGAACTCGACCTGTGCGATCAGGCCGCCGTGCGCGCCTGGATGCGAGAGCGGCGGCCGGACGCGGTGTTCCTGGCCGCGGCTAAGGTCGGCGGGATCCTGGCCAACGCGACCTACCCGGCTGACTTCCTCTACGAGAACCTGATGATCGAGGCGAACGTCATCGAGGCGGCGTTCCGCGAGGATGTCGGCAAGCTGCTGTTCCTCGGATCGAGCTGCATCTACCCGAAATTCGCCGAACAGCCGATCGTTGAAGCGAGCCTGCTCACCGGCTCGCTGGAACCGACCAACGAATGGTACGCGATCGCCAAGATCTCCGGGATCAAGCTCGCCCAGGCCTATCGGCAGCAGCACGGCCGCGACTTCATCTCGGCCATGCCGACCAACCTCTACGGGCCGGGCGACAATTTCGACCTCAATTCCAGCCACGTCCTGCCGGCCCTGATCCGCAAGGCGCACGAGGCCAAGCGCTCCGGCGCCAAGGAGATGGTGATCTGGGGCACCGGTTCGCCGCGCCGTGAGTTCCTGCACGTCGATGACTGCGCCGACGCCTGCGTGCACCTGATGAGGACCTATTCGGAGGCCGAGCACGTCAATGTCGGCTCGGGCGAGGACATCCCAATCTACGACCTGACCCGCCTCGTCTGCGACGTCGTCGGCTTCGAGGGCGAGATCGTGCGCGATCCGAGCAAGCCCGACGGCACCCCGCGCAAGCTGATGTCGGCGGACAAGCTGCGTTGCCGCGGCTGGGCGCCGAAGGTGCCGCTGCGGGACGGTATCGCCGCGACCTATGCGTGGTTCCAGGAGCATGTCGCCCATGGCTGAGATCGAGGGAAGCCTGTCCATGAGCGACGCCGTGGCCATCCCGGCCTCCGGGCCCTACGCACTCCGGATCAACCGGAACGACCCCTACCTCGTCCAGGCGGACGGGCCGGCGGCGCATCGTCTCCCGGCGACCCGCATCCTCGGCGTGCCGGTGAGCGTCATCGACATGCCGTTCGCTGTCCGCACCCTCATCGGCTGGGCGCGGGCGCGGCGCACCAGCATGATCTGCGTGCGCGACGTGCACGGCATCATGTGCGCTCAGGACCAGCCCGATCTGAGGGCCGCGCACGAGCGGGCCAGCATGATCACCCCGGACGGCGCGCCGCTCACGATCATCAGCCGGTTCTTCCGGGCGCACGGCACCGGCCGCGTGCCGGGCCCCTCGCTGATGGAGGAGATGTTCGCGGCCACCCAGAACACCGGCATCCGCCACTATCTCTACGGCGGCAAGGAGGGCGTGGCCGAGCAGGTCGCGTCGAATTTCGCCCGCAAGTATCCCGGCACCGAAGTCTGCGGCCTCGCTTGCCCGCCCTTCGGCGCCGTCGCGCCCGATCTCGACGCGCGGCTCACCGATGCAATCAAGGCGGCCGAGCCGCACATCGTCTGGGTCGGCATGTCGACGCCCAAGCAGGACATCTGGATGAACGATCACCTCGATCGTTTGCCGGGCATGGTGCTGATCGGGGTCGGTGCCGCCTTCGATTTCCATTCCGGAGCGGTCAAGCGTGCGCCGAAACTCATGCAGGTGCTCGCCCTCGAATGGCTGCACCGGCTCCTGAGCGAGCCCCGGCGGCTGTGGCGGCGCTATCTCGTCATGGCGCCCGTCTTCCTGTGGAAGATCGCGCGCCAACCCGAGCCGCGCCGGTCGTAAGGAGCCCTCTGTTGCGCGTCCTCATCGTCCACAACCACTACCAGATCCGGGGCGGCGAGGACGCGGTGGTGGAGCACGAGGCCGCGGCCCTGGCCGCGGCCGGCTGCACGGTCGAGACCCTGGCCTTCCACAACGACGAGATCCGCACGCCGCTGGACCGCCTGCGCACAGCGTTCGAGGCGCCGCACGCGCCCCGCGGCATCGCCCGCGTGGTCGCGGCGGTGGAGCGCTTCCGGCCGGACGTAGTCCACGCCCACAACACCTTCCCCCTGGTCTCGCCCGCCATGCACGGGGTGGTGCGGGCGCTCGGCCCGGTGACGGTGCAGACGCTGCACAATTTCCGCCTCGCCTGCGCCGGCGCGATCCTGATGCGCGACGGCGCGCCCTGCGAGACCTGCCTCACCGGCTCCGCCTACGCGGCGGTGCGCCACGGCTGCTACCGCGGCTCGCGGCTCGGCACGTTTGCCGTGGCGCGGATGATCGACCGCCACCGCCGGGCCGGCACTTGGACGCGGGACGTCGATGCCTTCGTCGCGCTGACCGAATTCGCCCGCGATCGCTTCATCGCGGCGGGTTTGCCCGCGCACCGCATCTTCGTGAAGCCCAACGGCCTGCTCGATCCGGGACCGCCGGATGACGGCCCGCGCGAGGGCATCCTGTTCGCCGGCCGCCTCAGTGTCGAGAAGGGTGTGGAGATCCTGAAGGGGGCCGCCGCCCTCCTCGCCGCACCGGTCGATGTCGCGGGCGAAGGGCCGCTGCGGGAAAGCCTCGAAGGCGCGCCGGGGCTCAACCTGCTCGGCGCCCTGCCCCGCGCGGAAATGCGGGCGCGGATGAGCCGGGCCGTCGCCCTCGTCGTGCCTTCGCTGTGTTACGAGGGGCTGCCGATGGTCGTGGCCGAGGCCTATGCGGCGGGCACGCCGGTCATCGCCTCGCGGATCGGTGCGCTCACCGGCCTCGTGGAGGAGGGCGTGACGGGCCTGCTGGTGACGCCGGGCGATCCGACCGAACTCGCGCGAGCCATCGAGCGGCTGCGCGCCCGGCCTGAGGAAGCCCGGCGGATGGGCGCGGCCGCCCGTGCTGCCTACCTGCGTGATTGGACCGAGACGGCGACGACCGCCACGCTGCTGACGGTCTACCGGTCGGCGCTCGCCGCACGGATGCGGGAAGGGCGCGCCATCGCGTGAGGAGGCGTGACCCGGGTTCGATCGTGGTCAGTGGGCCATCGAGAGGGCGCACGCCTCATGGGGGGTACGGGCAGATCCGTGGATGGGGCCCGACCTCCACCCAAATCCGGCTGATCTCACCGGCAGGACGGATTTGGCTTTCGCTCAAGCGCCGCACCGGCTGAGGGCTTACGCTTCATCCTGTTCCGAAAACCGGCATCCGCTTTTCGGGACGATGATCGAATCCAGCGACAGGTAGCGCAACCTCTGCTTCTCGAGTTCGGACAGCACCCGCTCGGGTTCGAGACCGTCGTCGTAGGGAGCGTTCCTGAGTTCGTGCAGAAGGAACAGCATCGCGAGGAATCCGATGCCGATCGCTCCACAGATCACCAACGACAGGCCCGTCATCGCTCCCCCACGAATCGCCTGTGTTTTATAAACATAAGCTAATATAATCGGAAAACGGCTTGTACGCGGATCGGTACGCGCCCGCCGCGTGTGCGGCGAAGGGCAGCAGGCAGAGTCACCGGCACGCCATCAGGCTGATCTTGGCCGCGATCACCCGGCAGCCGGCGGCAGAGAACGCGCCTTCGTGGCCGAAACCCGGAACGCTGACGCTTTCGCTGTTCTCGGCATAGGCCCGCCAGCCGAGCAGCGGGTCGAGCGCGGGGCCGACCGGAACGCTCTCGCTGCGGACGATCAGCACCGGCCCGCGATGGGGGCGCGGCTCGTAGGCCAGGGCGAGCGCGTCGAGTTCGTCGGTCAATTGCCAGAACGCGTCCTCCGGGCTCGGGGCGGCGAGCCCCATCCGGTTCAGCATGCGCCGCAACCCGCGCCATGAGCGATGCGAGCGGAACCAGAGATGAGCCCGCGAGCCGAGGTAGCCGATTCCGTCGCGGCGGACGTGGCGGATGAGCGCGGCGAGCCGGCCGCGCCGGTAGGCGGCCATCGCCCGCATGCGAGCGGGCGGCTTGAGGCGCCGGATATAGCCCGGCTCCCAGCAATCGATGAGGACGACGAGGGCGACGTCCCGGCCGCCCTGTGCGAACTGCCGGGCGATCTCGAAGGCGAGGACGCCCGAGCGGCAGAACCCGACGAGGCGGATCGGCCCTTGCGGCTGCGCGGCATCGATCGCGTCGCGATAGGCGCCGGCCAGCCGCTCCAGGGTTTCCTCGTGGGGCGGAACCCGGCTTTCCAGTTGCAGCGTCGCGAAGGGATGGTCCGCCCCAAGGGCCTCGGACAGGGGCCGGTAGAGTTCCTGATCGGCCGCGGCGTGGTGGATCGCGGTGAAGCCGGGCCGCGCCTGCGCCGTCGGTGGCGGTTCCTGAAGCAAGCGGTGCCGCACGCCCGCCGCCGCCTCGCCACCGAGGAAGGCGCAGAGCCGCGCGACCGTGCTCGCCTCGAAGAACGACCAGAGCGGAACGGTTCGGCCCGTCGCCGCCTCGATCCGCGCGACGACGCGCGCGGCCAGCAGCGAGTGCCCGCCCGCCGCGAAGAAATCCTCTTCGTCGGACAGGTCGGGGCGGCCGAGCATCTCCCGCCAGATCGTGCGTATCGCGGGCAGGAGGTCGTCGGACGCCTCGCCCACCGAGGGACGCGCCGTCTCGGGGGCAGGTGCCGCATCCGTCGTCGTGCGCCCGGCCGCCTGCTCCGCCTCCTCCGCCTCTTGGCGCCGGGCTCCCTGGCGAGGCTCCTCACGCTCGGCCGCGACCCCTCGCCCGCCTCTTCCCAGGGAGGCCGGATCGGGCAGCCGCGCCCCGACCGCCGCGCGGGCGGCCTGCTCGAAATCCGCGAGCAGGCCAGCGACGGTCTCCGCCGCGTAGAGGCCGGCATCGTACTCGCAGATCAAGCGCCAGCCGGCCGCGCTCGGCGCGAGTTCGAGATCGAGGTCGAAGAAGCTGCCGGTGGCGGCATAGTCGAGATCGACGAGGCGGATCGGGGCCGGCTCCCCCACTGACGACCCGCCGGACGGCGTCGCCTGGGGCGTCGGCCGCATCCGGACATTGACCGAGACCAGCGGCGGCCGCAGCCCGTCGCGGCAGGGCGCCAGCGCCTGCACCACCCGGTCGAAGGGGGCGAGCGCGTGATCGCAGGCGTCGAGGATCGTCCGGCGCGTCGCCGCCAGCCGCTCGGCGAAGCTCTGATCTGCTCCGAGATGAGTCCGAAGCACCAGCGTGTTCACGAAGGTGCCGACGACCCCTTCCAGCTCGATCTCGTCGCGCCCCAGCACCTGCGTGCCGATGGCAATGTCGCCGCGCCCGGTGCGTGCGCTCAGGAGCCCGAACAGAATGGTGCAGGCGAGGACGAAGGGGGTGGCGCCCTGTGCCCGCGCGTACGCTTCCATGCGCGCGCCGAGATCGGCGGAGAGCGGGCGGGTCTCGGCGGCGAAGCGGCGCTCCCGGCCGGGGCGGCGGGGATGGTCCGGCGACAGCTCGAACGGAGTGAGATCGCGCAGCGACTGCGCCCAGAAGGCGAGGTCGCGTTCCGCCGCCTCGGCGAGGACCGGGGAGACTTCCCATTCCGCGAAGTCGGCATAGTGCAGGGCTGGCGGCGCCAGAGCCGGTGCCTGTCCCCGGATCAGGGCACCGTAGATCGCGACGAACTCACGGGCCAGCACCACCATCGACCAGCCGTCGCAGACGCTGTGATGGGCGGTGACGAGCAGCAGGGAATCGCCGCGCCCGAGCCGCAGCAGCGTCACCCGCACGAGCGGCGCACGGGCCAGATCGAAGGGCTTCCCGGCCTCCGACTCGGCGATCCCGCCCGCCTCGCCGAGGCGGTCGCCGGGCAGGCCGGAGAGGTCGATTTCGGAGAAGGCCAGCGGCACCGTTCCGGCGATCCGCTGCACCGGCCGCCCGCCCTCGCCGACGATCGACGTGCGCAAAGCCTCGTGCCGGTCGAGCAGGAGGCGGAAGGCTCGGGTGAGGATCTCGGCATCGAGCCGCCCGGCGATGCGCCAGCGGGCGGCGACATGCAGGCTCGGATCGCCCGGCCTCAACTGATCGAGCAGCCAGAACCGCGTCTGGCTGTGGGAGCAGCGGGCCGTGAACGCGTCGCCGCCGTGAAGCTCGCCGGTCACGGCCGGTGATTCTTGCGTGAAATGCCGCATCCTGCCCGCCCTTACGCCTGACCGACCGCGGCGCGGTCGGCGTCGGCGGGCTTTGGGCGCCGGATCGACGGGATCGGCGCGCGCGGGGCGGCCGGTGTTTCGCTCCCCTCCCCGAGGCGTCCGTGCAGCACGGCCGCGATCCGCGCGATGGTGCGTTCCTGAAACAGGTCGCCGGCCCCGAGCGGCAGGTTCTCACGTCTCGCCCGCGCGACGATGCGGAACACGCTGAGCGAATCCGCTCCGAGCGCGATCAGGTCGTCGTCCCGCTCCACTCTGGCGAGCCCCAGCACCTCCCGCCAGATCGCCGCGAGGGTGGTCTCGAGGGCGTCGTCGGATGTCGGGACCGGAGCGGGCTTGAGGGGAAGCTTGATCGCGGCGGCCGGGCCGGTGGGCCGGGCCTCCGGGGCGGGCAGCGCCCGGCGATCGACCTTACCGCTTGCCGTCAACGGCAAGGCCGACAGCCGGACCCATTCCGAGGGGATCATGTAATCGGGGAGTTCGCGGGCGAGCGCGGCGCGCAGATTGCGCAAGGTGGGCGCCGCCTCGCCCTCCGGGCGCACGAAGTAGCAGACAAGGCGATCTTCGCCCGCCGCGTCGGGGCGCAGCACCACGACGGCGTGCAGCCCGGTCTGGCGCAGCAGCACCGCCTCGATCTCAGCGGGCTCGATCCGGTAGCCGCGCAGCTTGATCTGGTGGTCGGCCCGTCCCAGGATCTCGACGCGTCCGTCCGGCCGGTAGCGGGCGCGGTCGCCGGTCCGGTAGAGCCGCGCCCCGGCACATTCCGGCAGGGTGCTCGCGATGAAGCTCCGCTGCGTCAGATCCGGCCGTCCGAGGTAGCCGCGGGCGAGCCCGGTCCCGCCGATCAGCAATTCACCCGTGACCCCCACCGGCACCGGCTCGCCCTGTTCATCGAGGATGAACAGGCTGGTGTTGTCGATCGGCCGCCCGACTGTGACCGTCTCCTCCCCCGGATCGACCCGCGCGGCCGAGGACCAGATCGTCGTCTCCGTCGGCCCGTAGAGGTTCCAGAGCTCGCCCCCGCCCTCGGTGAGGCGCCGGGCCAGATCGAGCGGAAGCGCTTCGCCGCCGCACAGCATCTTGAAGCCGGGGCGGGAACGGAAACCCGCCTCCAGCAGGAGCCGCCACGTCATCGGCGTCGCCTGGAGCATGGTCGCCTCGCGCTGTTCCAGGCGGGCGAGGAGGGCATGGCCGTCGCGCGCTTCCTCGGCGGAGGCGAGAATGATCTGGGCGCCGCGGATCAGCGGCAGCAGCAATTCGAGCCCGGCGATGTCGAAGGTGACCGTCGTCACCGCCAGCAGCCGGTCGTCACGGTCGATCCCCGGTGCCCGCGCCATCGAGAACAGCAGGTTCGAGAGGCCGCGATGCAGCACCTCGACGCCCTTCGGCGCCCCGGTCGTGCTCGACGTGTAGATCAGATAGGCGGCCCGCTCCGCCGGCACGCGCGGGAAGCGGGTCGGCACCGGTCCGTCGAGACGATCGACCTCGATGACGCGCGGGCCCTCCGGCAGGAGCGCGCGGTCGGCGGCGAGGGTGAGCATCGCGCCGATCCCGGCATCGGCGACGATTCCCGCGCGGCGGGCGGACGGCATGGCCGGGTCGAGCGGGACGTAGGGGATGCCGGCGCGCAGCGCGCCGAGCATCGCCGCGACGAGGCCGGGCGACCGGCGCATGAGCAGGCCGACGCGGGCCCCCTCGGGCAGAGTGCCTCCCTGCAAGGCCGCGGCGACGCGATCGGCCCAGCGGTCGAGGGCGCCGTAGGAGACGCTCTCTTCGCCGAAACGGATCGCGATCCGGTCCGGGTCGCGCCGGGCGTGGAGCCTGAAGGCGCGCATCGCCCCGACCTCGAGCGGATGCACGGTCTCGGTCGCGTTCCAGGCCACCAGCATGGTCTGCCGCTCGGCCGCATCGAGCAGCGGAACGCGCCCGATCGGCTGCGCGGGATCGCGGGTGAGATGCCCGAGCAGGGTGAGATAGTGCCCGATCCAGCGCTCGATCGTGGCCGGCTCGAACAGGGCGCTGTTGTAGGTGGCGTCAAGGGTCAGTCCGTCGGTCGTCTCGCTGAGGCTGACGGTGAGCTCGAACGTCGAGAAGCGCTTCGGCGCGGGTGCGAGGGTGCCGTGCAGGCCCGCCCCGAAATCGATGGCGTCGGCGAAACGCTGGAGGTTGAACTGCACCTGCGCCAGCGGCGGGCGCGCCGGATCGTGCGGCCGGTCGAGGTGGCGCAGCAGCCGCCCCAGGGTGCAGTCGGCGTGGGCGGCGGCCTCGGCCAGGGCCGCCCCGGTACGGGCGAGATGGGCAGCGAACGGCTCACCCGGGTTGAATTGGGCCCGCAGCGGCAGGAAATCGGCGTGGTGACCGACGAGGCCCGGTTCACCGCGGCGCGGCTGGCCCGCCATCGGTATGCCGACGACGAGGTCGTCCTGCCCCGAGAGCCGCGCGAGGAGCACTTGAAAGGCCGCGAGCAGCGTGGCGTTCAGCGTCTGCCCCTGGCGCGTCGCGAGCGCTTTCAGCGCGGCGACGAGCGGCGGCGGCAGTGTGGCGCTTCGGGTGTCGCCGGCAAAGCCGCGCAGCTTCGGCCGCGGATGATCGGCCGGCAGGTCGAGCGGCTCGGGCAAACGCGCATAGAGCCCGGCCCAGTAATCCAGCGCCCGGCTCGCCTCCGCCTCCGACGGAGCACAGCCAGGGGTCTGCGGGGCCGGAGCCAGCTCTTCCGGCGCGGCGCGGTAGGCGCCCGCGATCGCGTCGGCCAGGACCGCGAAGGACCAGCCGTCGCAGGCGATGTGGTGGGCCGAGAGGACGAGGACGTGACGCCGCTCGCCGAGGCGAACGAGGTCGGCTTGCGCCACCGGGCCGGCGACGGGATCGAACGAGAGGCCCGCTTGCGTGTGAAGATGCGCCGCCAGAGCGGCCTCCGGATCGGATTGCCCCGCGAGATCGACCCACCGCACCGGCACGAGGCCCGCGGGATCGATCCGCACGGTCTCGCCACTCGGCGAGAAGCGGCTGCGCAGGGCGTCGTGGCGGCCGAGCACCGCTCTCACGACGGAGAGAAGCCGCTCGGCGTCGAGCGGGCCGTCGAGCCGCAGGGTGACGATCTCGGTCATCGCAGCATTGGCGTCGGCGCCGAACTGCGCGGCGAGCCAGATCTCGGCCTCCCCGTCGGTCGCCGACCGCTCTGCCCCGCGCTCCACCGTCGGCAGAGCCGGGGATGGCTGTGGCTCGGGCCGGCTCACCCGCGCGGCTGTGAAGGTCAGCGCGAGCGTGCGAAGCTGCTCCTCCACCACGCGGCACACGGCATCGAGCTGATGCCGGAAGATCCCCTGCAATTCCTCCGGCGTCGGCGTGGCGAGCGGGACGGCCGGCCGCCCCTCCCCGCCCGAACCGGGCGCGGCGTAACGAGCCGGGATCGCCTGGAAAACAGCCTCGCCATCGATGCAGGACATCCCGATCCTCGTCTGGCCGTGCGGCTCATCGGCGAAGGCCGGGTATCCCGCACCGGACGCCAGCCGCGCCGCCGGGTTGGAACCGGGCGCTCTCGGCGATCGGGCGTCCGATGAGGCACACTTGCCTTCGCGTGACGAGCAGGAGGGTCATCGCGTCGCCGGGAGTGTGGAGACCGGTGTCTCGACCGATTTCCGCAAGCCCCCGAGAGACGTTTTCACGACCATACCAGCGGGCCGGCGACGATCATCTGCCTCCTTGGGAGTAGTGCTTCTCCACTCTGCGCGGTTCATCGCGCGGGGGACGGTCGGTGCTCTTCGAGGCGGAGTCCTATAGTGCTGAGTTCGGCCGTGCCTCCGACGACGCGGTTCCGGAGAGACGCGCCTCCAGCCGCTCGATCGCCGCGCTCACCAGCGCCTTCGAGGCGTGCAGCGTGCCGAGTTCGACCGAGGACATCGCCAGCAGCACCGGCAGGAGGTTGTCGCTCGGGCGGCCGTCGTCGCGGAACAGGCGCAGATCGTCGTCGGGCTTGAGGCCGACGCTGCCAGCGATCCGTGCGGCGTAGTTGCGGATGCGCGTCTCGTCATTGGCGCAGACAGGGGCCGGGAGGCTGAGATCGAGCAGGCTGCCTTTCGGCAGCGAGGCGGCGATCGAGGGCAGCGCGGCCGCCTCCGCCGCGAGCCGGTCGGGCGCCAGCAGGGCCGCGGGATTGGCCGCGCCGGAGGCGACGAGCGCGCGGGCCGGGGTGACAGCCGCGGGAGGCTTGGCCGCGATTTGCGGTGCCTCGGTCAGGCCCGTCGCGATGTCGGGAGCGGTCTTCGGCACGGAGACGGCCGATCTTGCCACGGCGCGGGGTACCCGGCCGGGATGCCCGGCGAGCCGTGCGCGGGCCGACCAGGGTTGCACCCGCAGCCCCGCGGCGGCGCTCGGAGCTGCCCGCGCGACGCCGCCCCGCCCATGCCGCGCGAGGAAGCGGGCACGCAAGGTTCCGCCGATGCCCCGCGGTGCCGTCGTCGTCGACACGGCGGCCTGTCGCGCCGGCGGCCTCGGCTTTCCACCGACAGGCGCCGCCGCCACGGGGCGGGCCGTGCCGCACTCGGCGGGCGCCCAGCGGCGGACGATGGCGAGCGCCGAGCGGCGTCCGTAATCACGCTGGTAGCGGCGCAGGAGCTGCACAGCCGCATCCGCCCCATCGGCGGCGGTGGCGAAGCCGGTATGGCCCTCGGCGTCGCCGCCGAGCTCGCCGCTCCAGCGCGCCTGTTTGATACACCAGTAATTGTTGAGCCGCACACAGCGGGCAACGAAGCCCGGCTCGGTCGCCGCGTGCCGGACGACGAAGGCGAGCGAGCCCGGCGCGAGGTTCTCGCCCGCCTGTTCCCGCCAGTTCGAGACGGCACGCGCCACGAGGCTGAAGCTCGGCGCGGGCGCCGGGGGCGCCTCGGCCGCGCGGGGGAGAGGCGGCAGGCGCGCCCGCGCCGCGTCGAGTGCGGGCTCGATCCGCGGCAGCAGCATCGTCAGGGCGAGGAGCGTTTCGAGGAGCACGCCAGTCTTCCCTCACGCGGTATCAGCTCGGCTGTTCTCGTTGGGGAACGGCGCGAGGCGGCGAAGGGTTCGGTGCTCCCGCTTCTGAAACCCCTCAATCGTCGTCCATGTCCGCCGCGAGCTGGCGCGGGCGCACGAACCGGAGGAGGCGCCCGGCGCCCGCGGTGATGTCCTCCCAGCCTTCCGCGTCGAACGCGAACACGGCGAGCGCCGCGGTCGGAAACTTCTCGCGCAATGCCTTCTGCAAATCCTTCGGCCCCTCGCCGATGAGCCGCAGGGCGAGATCACCGAGGCCGGGATTGTGGCCGATGACGAGCAGGGTCGCCGCCTCCGCCGGGGCGGAGCGGATCGCGTCGAGAATGCGCGCGGCCGGCGCCTCGTAGATCGAAGGCACCGTCTCCATCGGCGTCTCGGGAAGCTCGGCCCGCAAAGCCGCCCAGGTCTCCTGCGTGCGCCGGGCCGGCGAGACCATGACATGGTCGGGCACCAACGACTCGCGGGCGATGTAGGCGCCCATCAGCGGTGCGGCCTCCCGGCCGCGGCCATTGAGCGGGCGGTCGATGTCGGCCACGCCCTGCGGATAAGCGGATTTGGCGTGGCGCAGGAGGAGCAGGCGGCGCATCATTGGAACCCGACCACGGCATGCGGAACGTAAGGGGCTTCGAGCCGCGCGATCTCGTCCTGTGTCAGCGTCAGGTCGAGGGCGGCGGCGGCATCGTCGAGATGCTGCGGCTTCGAGGCGCCGATGATCGGGGCGGCGACGCCCGGCTTCTGGATCACCCAGGCGAGCGCCACCTGCGCCCGCGGCACGCCGCGGTTCTTCGCCACCTCGGCCACCGCCTCGACCACCTGCCGGTCGGCATCGACCGTGGCGTCATAGAGGTTCTTGCCGACGAGATCGCTCTCCTGCCGGGCACTGCCGGCATCGAAGTCGCGGGTCAGCCGGCCGCGGGCGAGCGGACTCCAGGGCAGCAGCGGGATGTTCCGGTCGGCGCAGAGCGGGATCATCTCGCGCTCCTCCTCGCGGTGGAGCAGGTTGAGGTGATTCTGCATGGTCACGAACCGCGTCCAGCCGTTCAGGTCGGCGGTGTAGAGCGCTTTGGCGAACTGCCACGCGAACATCGAGGAGGCGCCGATATACCGGGCCTTGCCGGCCTTCACGACATCGTGGAGTGCTTCCAGCGTCACCTCGATCGGCGTGGCGTAGTCCCAGCGGTGGATCTGGTAGAGATCGACGTAGTCGGTGCCGAGGCGCTTCAACGAGGCGTCGATCGCCGAGAAGATCGCCTTGCGCGAGAGGCCGCCGGCATTGGGCTGGCTCTTGAGCGGGTAGTAGACCTTGGTGGCCAGCACGATGCTGTCGCGGTCGGCGTAATCCTTGAGCGCGCGGCCGACGATCTCCTCCGAGGTGCCGTCGGAATAGTAGTTAGCCGTGTCGAAGAAGTTGATCCCGAGATCGAGCGCCCGCTTGATCAGCGGGCGGCTCTCCTCCTCCCGCAGGGTCCACGGATGCGGTCCCCGCTCCGGCACGCCGTAGGTCATGCAGCCGAGGCAGAGGGGCGAGATGTCGAGGCCGGTGCGGCCGAGTTTCTTTGTCTGCATGGAAGCGGTCACGCGAAGGCGAGTCGGAGCCGCTTAATTGGGGCGCCGAGGCGGTCCGTCACCCGCCCCGCCCTTCGCGCCGCATCATGAAGGCGAGCTTCTCGAACAGGCTCACGTCCTGCTCGTTCTTGAGGAGCGCGCCGTGCAGCGGCGGAATCAGCTTGCGGCCGTCGCGCTCGCGCAGGGTCTCGGGCTGGACGTCCTCGGAGACGAGGAGCTTGAGCCAGTCGAGTAATTCGGAGGTCGAAGGCTTCTTCTTGAGGCCCGGCACCTCGCGGGTCTCCAGGAACACCCGCAAAGCCTCTTCGACGAGGCGGTGCTTGATGCCCGGATAATGCACCTCGACGATAGCCTTCAACGTCTCGGCATCGGGGAACTTGATGTAGTGGAAGAAGCAGCGGCGCAGGAAGGCGTCCGGCAGCTCCTTCTCGTTGTTCGAGGTGATGATGACGATGGGGCGGATGTCGGCGCGGATCGTCTCGCCGGTCTCGTAGACGTGGAACTCCATCCGGTCGAGTTCGGTCAGCAGGTCGTTGGGGAACTCGATGTCGGCCTTGTCGATCTCGTCGATGAGCAGCACGGGACGCTGCGGGGCGGTGAACGCCTCCCATAGCTTGCCGCGGCGGATGTAGTTGGCGATGTCCGACACCCGCGGGTCGCCGAGTTGCGAGTCGCGCAGCCGCGAGACGGCGTCGTACTCGTAGAGGCCCTGCTGCGCCTTGGTCGTGGACTTGATGTTCCAGGTCAGCAGCGGCGCGCTCAAGCCCCGGGCGATCTCCTCGGCCAGCACCGTCTTGCCGGTGCCGGGCTCGCCCTTCACCAGGAGCGGGCGCTCCAGCACGATCGCCGCGTTGACCGCCGTGGTGAGATCGGGCGGCGCGACGTAGGACTCGGTTCCGGTGAAGCGCATGGAGCCTCGCGTCGGGAGGGGGATCGGAGCGGACTAACCCGAGGCGAAGCGGGTCGGCAACCGCTCGCGCGGCGGTCGATGCCCGGGGCGTTTCCTCACAACGTCTTTCCGTCGTGCCACACGCAGTTCGAGGCCAGAATCCCCAGATTCACGTCCGACTTCTGCGGCTGGGGCAGTGTCTTGCCGTCCATGGCGAGGTCGATCTTGATCTCGACCTGCCCCTTGGTCTCGTTCGAGCGACGGGAGAAGTAGCAATATTGCTGGAACGGCCGCTCCTCGTTGGCCTTGAAGTTCCAACCCGTCACGATCTGCCCGTCGAGATAGGGCACCTGCTTGAACACCGTGAAGGTCGTGTTCACCGGCGCCTGCGAGGCCGGGGCGGCGTCGGTGCCGAGCTGCGCCTTGGTCGGTGTCGGCACCGCGTTGGCCTTCTGCGCCGGCAGCCCTTCGAGCTTCAGGGTGTTGTCGGTGAGGGTGACCTCGCCCTTGGTCTTCAGCGTCACGTCGGAGAGCGCGGCCTGCATCGCGCTGGCGATCTTCTCGGCGGCCGAGTCGAACTGGTTCATGTAGGCGTAGCCGTAGCAGGCCGCGCCGATGCCGATCCCGGCGAGCGCCGAGAAGGCGCCGGCTCCGATCGCCCGCAGCAGGAAGGCGCGGGCGAAATGCATCCGCGCCTCCGCCCTGAGCCGGCCGTTGACGTGCTGCGCGAGCACGATGTTCTCGTGCGTACCCTCGGTGTGGATGCTCATGGCCGGGCGCTCGACTGGATGGGCTTACGCGGTGGCGCCGGTGGCGGCGTTGCCGGAGGTGTTGGCGGGCGGCGGGGGCGGCGGCACCACGGGGGCCGTGCGCCGCTCCAGCGGGATCACCGAGGCGTCGCGCGTCATCGGTCTCGGCTGGGCCAGCGCCATCTCCTGGCGCACGCCGTCGGCGATGGAGGCGAGCAGGTAGGGCGTGGCCTCCGGGTTCACGGCGGCGCCGAGGTCGTCCTCGTCCATGAAGGTCTTGCGCACCGAGACCGCCGAGAGGGCCAGAATCGTCGAGGCGAAGGCGGCGCAGAGCGCGGGCACGAACACGAAGATGCGCAGGAAGGCGTGGACCTGCGCGTCGGTCACGTCGATCGGATCGACGCCGTAGACCATGGCGGTGAAGGAGTGGAGCTGCGAGCGGTTGACCGAGTTGCGGTAGGCCTGCTCGGCATCGGCCACCTTGCGGTCGGTCGCGCCGCGGTCGAGGGCGGTGCGGGCCTTGCGGGCCTCTTCCAGCTCCTTGACGATGGCGCCCCGGTCGCTACCCGCCTTGGCCACCGCGGCGTTGAGCGTCGCGGTGCGCGGGTCGGTGACGCATTTCAGGTTCGAGTAGCGCATGCCGCGGCTGTTGGTGCCGTAGACGCGCTCGCAGCGCTGGGCCGGAAGACCTGCGAGTTGCGACGCGTTCTCGGCCGAGCGCCGCTCGATCTGCTCCAGCTCGTTCGTGTACTGCTCGACCCGGGCGTTGGCGGCGGCGATGCGCGTGTCGATGCTGTCGCGGTCGGCCTGGGCGTCCTTGAGGGCGGTCTTGGCCTTGGCCGCATCCATCAGGCGGGGATGGAACATCATCTCGCCGAGCTGCGACACCGATTTGGTGGTGACGCCCGCGGCGAAGATGATGCCGATGATGGCAAGCCCCTTCACGAACCACGAGCGCTGGGTCCGCGCCAGGATGCCGAGCGGCACCCGGCACAGTTCCACCGCGGCGTAGACCAATGGTGCCAGCAGCATGAAGTAGAAGGCGCGGTCGTCGCCGTCGCTGTAGGTGCCCGCGAACAGCCACGCGCCCCAGAGCGAGGCGCCGATCACCATGAACTCGACGAGATAGGCGATGGCGACGTAGCCCCACTTGATGCGGTAGCCGCGCTCGATGTCGCGCTGGTGCTTCCAGCGCTGCTGGTCGAGCATCCATTCGCGCCGCTCGCGCTGCACGTCGCGGCTCGGAGGCGTGTCGGACAAGAATTTCATGGGCCAGAACTTCATGGGCCTCAGATCGCTGCGGGCCTCCGGCTGAGCGGCGGACCTGCCATCCCCTAACATCGCGTTACCCGAGCGTAAGAGCGTATTGTGCCGAAGTTGTGCCGGCCCGATCGATGAGCGGTGGATGGCGGCCTGCCGCGGCCGCCGCGGGTGAAGCGGGCGCGAAAACGGCCGGTCGTCACGGAAAACGGTTGCTCCGCCACCGGCTCGCCGCCCATGATGCCGCCGGTCCCTCCCGCGGCATCGAAGATGCAGGGAGCCGGGCCGCCCCTCTCTCCCCTCAAGGCGGCAGCGTATCAGCCCGATGACCGACCCCGTGCAGGCCGGAACCCAGATCGCCGCGGAAGCCGGCGCGCATGCGGGCGGCTACCGGGAGGCGATCCTCTTTCTTGTCACCGCCGGCATCGTCGTGCCGCTGTTCCACCGCCTGCGGGTCAGTCCCGTGCTCGGCTTCATCGGCGCGGGCGCGCTGCTCGGGCCGTTCGGCCTCGGGCGCTTCGCCGACGCGCATCCCTGGCTCGCGCCCTTCACCATCGGCAACCGCGCGGAGATCGCGCATCTGGCCGAGTTCGGCGTCATCTTCCTGATGTTCATGATCGGGATCGAGCTGTCCTGGGAGCGCCTGCGGGTGCTGCGCCGGCTCGTCTTCGGCCTCGGCGCGATCCAGGTGATCGCCTCCGCCGCGGTGATCGCTGGCATCCTCGTCGCCCTGGATCAGCCGGTGGCCGGGGCGGTGCTGGTGGGACTGGCGCTCGCCCTGTCCTCCACCGCCGTGGTGCTGCCGGTGCTCGCCGAGCAGAAGCGGCTCGGCACGCCGGCCGGACGCACCAGTTTCGCGATCCTGCTGTTTCAGGATCTGGCGGTCGCCCCGATCCTGTTCGCTATCGCCGTGCTCGGCCGCAAGGATGGCGGCGACCTCGGGGCCGCACTCGCCCTGGCGCTCGGACAGGCGGCGATCGCCCTCGCCGTGATCGTGGTGGCCGGCCGGGTCGCGCTGCGCCCGCTCTTCCATCTCGTCGCGCGCACGCGCTCGCCGGAATTGTTCATGGCGGCCTGCCTGCTCGTCATCGTGGCGACCGCCCTGGTCGCGGCGGGCAGCGGCCTGTCGATGACGCTCGGCGCTTTCGTCGCCGGCCTGCTGCTCGCCGAAACCGAGTATCGCCGCGCCATCGAGGCGACCATCGATCCGTTCAAGGGGCTCCTGCTTGGGGTGTTCTTCGTCTCGGTCGGCATGAATCTCGATCCGGCCCAGCTCATCTCGGCGCCGGGCGCGATCCTCGGCCTGTCGGTCGGGCTCCTCGTCATCAAGGGCGCCGTGGTGCTCGTCGGCGCTCGCATCATGAAGCTGTCCCGTTCGGTCGCCCTGGAGGCGGCCCTGCTGATCGGCCCCGGCGGCGAGTTCGCCTTCGTGCTGATCGGCGGCGCGATGGCGACGGGACTCGTACCGGAGCCGGTGGGCGGCGCCGCCCTCATCGTCACCACCGTCACCATGATCGCGATTCCCGGCCTCGCGGCGCTCGGCCGCCGCATCGGCGGCCGCGCTTCGAAGCAGCAGGTCGGTCCGGCGCAGGCCGAGCCGGTGCCGGAGCCGGAGCAGAATCGGGTGATCATCGCGGGCTATGGCCGGGTCGGGCGGCTCGTCAGCGAGATGCTCAAGCGCCACGCGATTTCCCACATCGCCGTCGATTCGGACCCCGCCCGTGTCGCCGAACAGCGCCGGCTCGGCAGCCCGGTCTATTTCGGTGATTCGGCCAACACGGAGATGCTGCGCCGCTGCGACATCGCCACGGCCCGCGCGCTGGTGGTGACCCTCGACAATCCCCGTGCCGTGGAGGCCGTGGTGCAGGCCGCCCGCGCCGAGCGGCCGGACCTTACCATCGTCGCCCGCGCCCGCGACGCGCGCCATGCCACGCAGCTCTACGAGATGGGCGTCGACGACGCGGTGCCCGAGACGATCGAGGCCTCGCTCCAGCTCTCGGAGGCCGTGCTGGTCGATGTCGGCGTGCCGATGGGCAACGTCATCGCCTCGATCCACGAGCGGCGCGACGAGTTCCGCACCATGCTCAAGCGCCGGGAAGCGGAGGCGCGGCCCGTCTTCCGCGCCCGCCGCACGGTCGGCAAGGGACGCGAGACGCCGTCCGAGGCCAAGGCTGCCGAACCGGCCCCGAGCCCGCGGCCGGTCGGCAAGAGCGCCTGAGTGGAAGAGCGCCTGAGCGGGCTCGGGCCCGCTCTCAGGCGTCCGGCAGCGCGGCGACCAGGGTCCGAAAACGGTCGCCGCGGACCTCGAAATTCGGGAACTGATCGTAGGAGGCGCAGGCCGGCGACAGCAGCACGACGGGGGCCTCGGTGCCGGATGCGTGGGCGGCCCGCGCCGCCGCCTCGGTCGCGGCCTCCAGCGTGCCGCAGCGGGTGACGGCGACGCGTCCCTCCAGCGTCGCGGCGAAGGCCTCGCTCGATGCGCCGATCAGGTAGGCATGGGCGACGCGGTCGAACAGCGGCGCCAACGGCTCGATGCCGCCCTCCTTCGCCTTGCCGCCGACGATCCAGTGGATGTCGCGGAAGGCCAGCAGTGCCTTCTCGGTCGAATCGGCATTGGTCGCCTTGGAATCGTTGACGAACAGCGTCCGGCCGATGCGGCGCAGCGGCTCCATCCGGTGAGCGAGGCCGGGAAAGCTCTTGAGCCCCGCTGCGATCTCCGTGCTGCTGAGGCCGAGCCGGATCGCGGCGGCGACCGCCGCGGCGGCGTTCTGGAGGTTGTGGTCGCCGAGCAGGGCCTGGATGCCGGAGACCTCCGCGATCACGGCGCCGTCAGGCCCGCGCACCGTACCGTCGGCACCGACATAGTCGCCCGCCGCATCGCCGTGCCCCTCGACATGGAGGCGGATGCGCTCGCCCGTGCGGCGCGCGGCGATCGCTGCGCAGTAGGGGTCATCGACGCTGATCACGGCGAGGTCCGCGCCCGCCACAAGCCGCTCCTTGATCGCGGCGTAGTTCTCCATGGTGCCGTGACGGTCGAGATGGTCCGGCGTCAGGTTGAGCAGGATGCCGACGCCGGGCTTGAGCGAGGGCGTCAGGTCGATCTGGAACGAGGACAGTTCGACCACGTGAACGCGGTTTGCCGCGGGCGGCTCCAGCGACAGGATCGCGGTGCCGATGTTGCCGCCCATCTGCACGTCGCGCCCGGCATGGCGCAGCAGGTGGGCGGTGAGCGCCGTGGTGGTGGATTTGCCGTTGGTGCCGGTGATGGCCACGAAGGCTGCGTCGGGCGCCAGGGCCGCACGCTCGCGGCAGAAAATCTCGATGTCGCCGATGATCGGGATGCCGGCCTGCCGCGCGAGCCCCACCGTCCAGTGCGGCTCGGGATGCGTCAGCGGCACGCCGGGCGCCAGCACCAGGGCTTCGAAGCCCGACCAATCGGCTTCGTTGAGATCGGTGACGGTGATGCCCTGCTCGCGGGCGCGGTCGCGGCTGCCCGCGTTGTCGTCCCAGGCCAGCACGTCGGCGCCGCCGGCCAGCAGCGAACGGACGGTGACGAGCCCGGACCCGCCGAGGCCGAACAGGGCGAGCTTCCGGCCGGCGAAGGTGGTGGCTGGCGTCATGGTTTGTTGTCTCTCGTCCCGGCTCAGCGCAGCTTCAGCGTGGCGAGCCCGACCAGCGCCAGGATGACGGCGATGATCCAGAAGCGGATCACGACCTGCGGCTCCTTCCAGCCCTTCTGCTCGAAGTGGTGGTGGATCGGCGCCATGCGGAAGACGCGTTTGCCCGTGAGCTTGAACGAGACGACCTGGATGATCACCGACATGATCTCCAGCACGAACAGGCCGCCGACGATGGCAAGCACGATCTCGTGCTTGGCTGCCACGGCGATGGTGCCGAGCAGGCCGCCGAGCGCGAGCGAGCCGGTATCACCCATGAAGATCTGCGCGGGCGGCGCGTTGAACCACAGGAAGCCGAGCCCTGCCCCGATCACCGCGCCGCAGACCACGGCGAGTTCGCCGGTGTCGCGCACGTAGTTCACCTGCAGGTAGCCGGCATAGATGACGTTGCCGACGAGGTAGGCGATCACGCCGAAGGTGGCGCAGGCGATCATGACGGGGACGATGGCGAGCCCATCGAGCCCGTCGGTGATGTTGACCGCGTTGCCCGCCCCCACGATCACGAAGGCGGCGAACGGCACCCAGAACCAGCCGAGGTTCAGCAGCGTGTCCTTGAGGACGGGGAAGGCGAGCTGGTTCTGCAGTCCGGCGGGCGAGTAGAGCGAGATCATCAGGCAGGCTGCGCCCGCGATCGCGAATTCGAGAGCCAAGCGGAAGCGGCCCGAGAAGCCCTTGTGCGATTGCTTCGTGACCTTGAGGTAGTCGTCGTAGAAGCCGATCGCGCCGAAGCCGAGGGTCACTGCGAGCGTCACCCAGACGTAGTGGTTGTGCGGGTTGGTCCAGAGCAGGATCGAGACCACGGCGCCGGCCAGAATCATCAGGCCGCCCATGGTCGGCGTGCCGCGCTTGGTCAGGTGGCTGGCCGGACCGTCCTCGCGGATCGGCTGGCCCTTGCCCTGGCGCAGGCGCAGCAGCGAGATGATCCAGGGCCCGAACCAGAACACGAAGAAGCCCGCCGTGAACAGCGCGCCGCCGGTGCGGAAGGTGATGTAGCGGAACACGTTGAGAGGCGTGAGCGTGCCGCTCAGTTCCGACAGCAGATAGAGCATGCGTTCGTCCGCCCGCGGCAGGTTCTTTGTCGACACGCCCGGCACGGCGTTGCGCGCGGCCGGATGGAACGGCCGGGCGCGAGGGCCCGGCCGATGGAGTGAAGCTTAGCGAACCGCGTTCAGCGAGGCTTCGCGCGCGTCCGGCGCGACCGCGTAGCGGGCTTTGACCGCTTCGACAATGCGGACCATGCGCATGGAGTTGGAGCCCTTGACCATCACGGCATCGCCCGGCCGCAGGGTCGCGAGGACGGCGTCGGTGACGTCCTCGGCGGCCGGCGCGGCCGTCCCCCGCACCGGTATCGGCAGCGCCTCGAACAGGTGCGCCATCAGGGGGCCGACGGCGAAGACGAGGTCGATGCCGTTCGCGGCAACCGAATCCGCCAGTTCGCGGTGCAGCGCTTCCCCGGTCGCGCCAAGCTCCTTCATGTCGCCGAGCACGGCGATGCGCCGGCCCTTGGCACCGGTGTCGATGCCGGCGAGCGTCGCCAGCGCCGCGCGGATCGAGGCGGGATTGGCGTTGTAGCTCTCATCGACGAGGAAGGCCTCGCCGTCTCCGATCCGAAGCGCGGTGCGCTCGCCGCGCCCGACCGGCGGCTTGAGGCTCGCCAGCGAAAGGGCGGCGCGGGCGAGGTCGGCGCCGAGCGCGTGGATGCAGGCCAGCACGCCGAGCGAGTTCATCGCGACGTGCCGGCCCGGCGTGCCGAGCTGGTAGGTCAGGGGCACGCCCATCACGCTGGCATCGACCACCGAGACGTCGGGGCGGGTGAGGATGCGGTGGGCGCGCACATCCGCCGCCGCATGCTCGCCGAAGGTGATGACGCGCCCCGCCCGGGAGGCGTGCGCGTGGGCGAGCAGGCGTTCGTAGTTCGGGTTGTCGCGGTTGATCACCGCGACGCCGCCGGGCTTGAGTCCTGAGAAGATCTCGCCCTTGGCGTCGGCGATGGCCGAGAGCGAGCGGAAATGCTCGATATGCACCGGCTCGACCGTGGTGATCAGCGCCACGTCCGGCCGCACCATCGCGGTCAGCGGCAGGATCTCGGCGCCGTGGTTCATGCCGATCTCGAACACGCCGAAGCGGGTGGCCTCCGGCATCCGCGTCAGCGTCAGCGGCACGCCCCAATGGTTGTTGTAGGAGGCGACCGAGGCGTGCGTGGCGCCTTGCGCCGAGAGCACGTGGCGCAGCGCTTCCTTGGTACCGGTCTTGCCGACGGAGCCGGTCACCGCGACGATCGCCGCCCCGGTGCGGGCGCGCGCGGCCAGACCAAGGCGACGCATCGCGTCCAGAACCGGATCGTCGCCCTCACCCGGCACGGCGAGAACGGGACCGGCATCCGCGAATTCGCTGGCGCGCGACGCGGAGACCACGGCGGCGCCCGCCCCTTTCCCGAGGGCGGCCGGCACGAAGTCGTGCCCGTCGCGCGCCTCGCCGCGGATGGCGAAGAACAGGTCGCCGGGTTCCAGGCTGCGGGTGTCGATCGAGGCGCCGGTGACGGCACGCGGCGCGCCGATCAGGCGCCCGCCGGTGGCCGCCTCCAGGGCGGCAGGGGTCCAGAGGGGGGCGTCGGTCATCCGTTCAACTCCGCGATCGCGGCGCGCAGGGTGTCGTGATCCGAGAACGGGAGCACGCGTGGCCCGACGATCTGGCCGGTTTCATGTCCTTTGCCGGCCACCACCAGCACGTCGCCGGCTCGCAGGTCCCGCCCGCCCGCGCGGATCGCCTCGGCCCGGTCGCCGATCTCCTCCGCGCCCGGCGCTGCGGCGAGGATGGCGGCGCGGATCGCGGCGGGCTCCTCGTTGCGGGGGTTGTCGTCGGTGACGATGACCCGGTCGGCGAGGCGCGCGGCGATCGCGCCCATGATCGGCCGCTTGCCGGCGTCGCGGTTGCCACCGCAGCCGAACACGACGACGAGGCGCCCGCTGGCGAAGGGGCGGAGCGCGGTCAGCACATGCTCCAGGGCTTCCGGCTTGTGGGCGTAATCGACGAGGCACAAGCCCCCGTTCGCTTCGCCGATCCGTTCCATGCGGCCCGGCACGCCGGTGAGCCCTTCGAGCGCGGCGAAGACGCCGGCCGGATCGGTCTGACCCGCTGGCGTCGCCAGGGCGAGGCCCGCCGCGACCAGGGCGTTCTCGACCTGGAAGCCGCCGACCAGCGGCAGGCGCACGCGATAGTCCTTGCCGTCGTGGGCGAGCGTCAGGCTCTGCGCAAAACCCTCCGTTCCGGCCTCGACGAGGCGGATGAAGTCGCCGCCGCGCCCCGTGGTGCGGATGACGTGGCCGGGGGCGTCGGCCACGCCGATGACGCGCTCGGCATAGGCGCCGTCCGCATTGACGACGACCGGACGGCCCTTCGGCAGCAGCGTCGTGAACAGGCGGAGCTTGGCATCGAGATAGTCCTCGATGGTGGGGTGATAATCGAGGTGGTCGCGGCCGAGATTGGTGAAGGCGGCGGCCGTCAGTTCCACCCCGTCGAGGCGGCGCTGCTCGATGCCGTGGGAGGAAGCCTCCATGGCCAGATCGGTGATGCCCTCCTCCGCCAGGCGCGCCAGGGTCTCGTGCAGCGTGACGGGGTCGGGCGTCGTCAGCGAGCCGTATTCCGCCCCCCGGTTGGTGACGATGCCGACGGTGCCGAGGCTTGCCGCTTCCCGCCCGAGGCGTGACAGGATCTGCCGCACGAAGTCGGCGACCGAGCTTTTGCCGCTGGTGCCGGTGACCGCGACCACCGTCTCGGGCTGACGACCGGAGAGGCGGGCGGCGGCGAGGGCCAGCGCCCGGCGGGCATCCGCGACTTCGATCCAGGCGGTCGCCTCGGGCAGGTCTGCCGGGCGCGTCCCCTCCCCGGCCACGGCGACCGCGCCGGCTGCTGCGGCGGCGGCGGCAAAGCGGCGTCCGTCGGCGGCGGTGCCGGGCACCGCCACGAACACGCCGCCGGGTACGACCTTGCGGCTGTCGGCGGTGAGGCCGGCGACGGGACGGCCGGCGATGGCCGCGTCCGCCTCCGGGAACAGCGCCCCGAGAGTCCGGTCGTCAGGCGTCGGCTGGCTCATCGGCAAAACAATCCTCGGAAGCGTCCGTGCGGGTCAGGCCGACCGGGTACAGGCTGCCGTCACTGCCCGTCCACCATGGTCGCATGGTAGGCGCCGAGCTTTACCATCAGCGGGAACGGCTTCACCGGCGGATCGAAGCGCGGTGCCAGCCCGAGGATCGGCGCGGCCCGCTCGATGATCTTGCCCGTCACCGTGCCGGAATTGTAGGCGGCCGTGGCGTAGCCGCCGGTCTCGGGCAGGCCCTGCGGCTCGTCCATGATCGTCAGGAACAGGTATTTCGGCTTGTCCATGGGGGCCGCCGCCATGAACGTCGTGAACAGGCGGTTCTTGGCGTAGCGCCCGTTGATGACCTTCTCCGCCGTGCCGGTCTTGCCGCCGACGTAGTAGAGCGGGATCGACGCCTTCTTGGCCGAGCCCTCGACGGCGTTGAGGCGCATGATGAAGCGCATCGCCTCGCTGGCCTCCGGCTTCATCACGTGGCTGGCCTTGCCCCGCGCGGTCGGCTCGTCGGTCTTCAGGAAGGTCGGCGTCATCAGGTCGCCGCCGTTGATGATCGCGGCCACCGCCGCCGCCGCCTGGATCGGCGCCACCGCGATGCCGTGGCCGAAGGCGATGGTGATGGTGTTGATCTCGGCCCAGCGCGGCGGAAGGATCGGCGCGGCCGATTCCGGCAGCTCGGTCCGCATCCGGTCGAGCAGGCCCATCTTCTTGAGGAAGGCGCGGTGGCCGGGCACGCCGACGCCCAGCGCCATCTTGGCCGAGCCGATGTTGGAGGAGTGGGTGAACACCTCCGGCATCGTCAGCACGCGCCCGGTGGCGTGGTAGTCGTGGATCTTCTGACGGCCCCAGTGCAGCACGCCGCCGCGGGTGTCGAAGGTGGAGTTGACGTTGTACTTGCCGGAATCTAGCGCCATGGCGAGCGTCATCGCCTTGAAGGTCGAGCCCATCTCGTAGACGCCGACATTCATCCGGTTGATGCGGTCGTCCGAGAGCGCGTCCTTCGGCTCGTTCGGGTCGAAATCCGGATAGGAGGCGAGCGCGACGACCTCGCCGGTGGTCACGTCGAGGATCATCGAGGCGCCGGCCTTGGCCTTGAACTTCTCCACGCCCTTCACGAGTTCGTCGCGCAGGGCGAACTGGGCGCGCAGGTCGAGGGAGAGCTGGATCGGCGAGAGGTCGGTCTGCTTGGCGACGAGGCCGAACTCGTTGAGCGCCTTGTTGCCGCGGTTGTCGATATACTTTTCGATGCCGGCGATGCCGATATTGTCGAGGTTCGTCGCGCCGATGACATGCGCGGCCGCGACCCCGTTCGGGTAGACGCGCTTGTGGTCGGGCAGGAAGCCGACGCCGGGGATGCCGAGGCGGTGGACTTCGAGCTGCTGCTTCGGCGTGATCTCGCGCTTGATCCAGACGAAGCCCTTCTTCGAGGACAGCTTGGCGCGCAGCTCCGCCGCGTTCAGCTCGGGCAGCACCGCGGTCAGCAGTTCGACCGCCTCGTCGGTGTCGAAGGTGCGCACCATCCGCTTCGGCTCGGCAAAGACCGAGACGGTGCGGATGTCGGTGGCCAGGATCTCGCCGTTGCGGTCGATGATGTCCGGGCGGATCGTGGTGGTGGCGGCGGCCGCCACCCGGTGCTCGTCGCTGTTGCTCGCAGGCGTCGCCGCCATCACGATCAGCCGCACGCTGATGGTGACGAACACCGCCGTGAAGGCGAGGCCGACCAGTGCCACGCGGGCATGCGAGCGCTCGATGGCGAGACGGAACATGATCCGGGTGAGCCGCGTCAGCGCCGAGACCGGCGGCTCGCTCGCCACCACCCGGTCCGCACCCGGCTCCGGCACGGCGGCGTCAGTCGCGCGCGCGTCCGGCTGCGCGTGCTGCAGGCCCCGTGACGGACCTTCCTGCGACGGATCTTCCTGGGAAGGATCGTGGGACACGGGGACGCTACCTCGAAACCGCGGGCGGGCGGGTGGAGACGGTGCGGGTGGTGACGGAGCCGGTGGTGCGCGGCTCGTCGCGGGCGCTCCCCGGTCTGTCCGTCGGGGTCACGGTCGGAGTCGCCGTGGAGGCGAGCAGGCGGCCGATCTCGTCGCCGCGGTCGGGCCGGTTCGGCAGGTCGGAGAGCCGGGCGAGATGCCCGTTGCCGATCGGCTCCAGGGTGAGATGCCGCTCGACCGCCGCCTGGAGCCGGTCCGGGCGGGTGAGAAGCTGCCATTCGGCGCGCAGCACGGCGATGGCCTGCCGCTCCTTGTGCAGGCCGGTCTTCAGCTTGGAGACCTGACCCGCCTGATAGAGCGTGTCGTACTTGGTCGAGTAGGCGTAGACCGCCGAGCAGATCAGCCCGACGATCGCCAGCACGTTGAGAAGCCGGATCACCGCCGTGGCCCCCGTCCCTGTGGAGCCGGCAGGCTCGCCAGCGTTTCGATGGCGCTCAGAGGCGGCGGCGCGGGTGCGTCGGTCCGCTCGCCGGCGCGTAGCTTGGCCGAACGCGACCGTGGGTTGACGTCCGTTTCCGCTTCCGAGGGCAGCACCGGACCCTTGGTCACCAGCTTGAAGCTCTTGGGTGCCGGCCGCTCAACGCCCGGGACGTGCCGGGAGGCTTGCGCCGCCCGGCCGCTGCGGGCGGAGAAGAACTGCTTGACGATGCGGTCCTCCAGCGAATGGAACGTCACCACCGCGAGCCGGCCGCCGGGCTTGAGCACCCGCTCGGCGGCGTGCAGGCCGCGCACCAGCTCGCCGAGTTCGTCGTTCACCGCGATGCGCAGGCCCTGGAAGCTGCGCGTCGCCGGGTGGATCGGGCTGCCGGGCTCGGGCCGGACCACGCTCGCCACGAGGTCGGCGAGTTGCGCCGTGGTCTCGATCGGAGCGCGGCGCCGCGCCTCGACGATGGCACGGGCCACCGCCCGCGAGCGGCGCTCCTCGCCGAAATAGTAGAGGATGTCGGCGAGCGTGGTCTCCTCCTCGCCGTTCACGAGATCGGCCGCCGAGGGCCCCTCCCCGCCCATGCGCATGTCGAGAGGCCCGTCCTGCCGGAACGAGAACCCGCGCTGCGCCTCGTCGATCTGCATCGAGGACACGCCGATATCGAGCACGACCCAGTCGGCCTGCGCCTCGTCCTGATCGGTGATGAGCGTGTCGAGATCGCCGAACCGGCCCTGGACCAGCCGCAGGCGGCCCCCGGAGGCATTCACGAGATCCGCTCCGCCCCGGATCGCGGTGGGATCGCGATCGATGGCGATCACGCGCACCTCCGGCCCGGCATCGAGCAGCGCGCGGGTGTAGCCGCCCGCTCCGAAGGTGCCGTCCACGGCCAGGCCCGGCCGGTCGAGGGAGAGCGCGGCGAGGACCTCGGCGAGCAGGACGGGAACGTGGCGAGCCTGCTCGCCCTTCGGCAACTCGGCTCTCGGCGTGCGCGGCGCCCGGCTCATCGGCATCGCCCCACGGCGCTCTCGCGGAATCCGTAGAGAGCTCGGGCGCCACCCGGCGGGGGATGCATCATGGGAGCCTGCTGAATGGACGGACCGCAGGGCGGCCCGAGATGTGGCGACGCCGATCCGCGAGCGGCTCCGGCCATGCGCGCGCAGTCCCGCGAGGCAACCTGAGCGAGTGTTGGCCGATCCAGAACAGGGCGTCAACGGGATGGCGCGGGGTAACATGGGCCCTCGAAACGCGTCAACGAGCTTGACCATGCAGGCAGCTCTGATCTGACCGTATCAAGGTTAACCGAGCGTCAATGATCGGGATGTTTTCTTGACGTTTACCAAGCGGCGCCATGGCAACTCACGCCCCCGGCGGTGGATGCGCTGCGGCGGAATTCCCGAAACTCGGGAAGCACTTGCGCCAACGGGCGCGGGAGCGCGCGCGTCGGTTGGATCGGGTGGATCAGCCGGCCTGTAAGCCGGGTTCTGTAGGGCCCGTGAGACGAACTCACGGACGTGGCAGCCATTCCTCTGGGACGTCCGTTACCGGCCGCCTCGAGCAACCAACCCGGGCGACGAGCCTGGAGAGAGGGCCTGCCCTCCCCTCGCGGGGAGCGGCGTGTCGCCCCTATTCGGTTTTGCTCCCGGTGGGGTTTGCCGTGCCGTCCGCGTTGCCGCGTCCGCGGTGCGCTCTTACCGCACCCTTTCACCCTGACCTTGCGAAGGACGAGCCTTCAGCAAGGCGGTCTGCTCTCTGTGGCACTGTCCCTGGGGTCGCCCCCGCCGGAGGTTATCCGGCACCGCCTCTCCATGGAGCCCGGACTTTCCTCCCCGTCTGACGACGGAGCGGCTGCCCGGCCGGCTGATCCGGGGCACGGATTGCGCCGCGGGGGGCGCGGGGTCAAGGCATGGCAGCGTTTATTCACGCCTCCGCCAACATCGCCAGCCAATCGTCCTCCGAGACCACTTTCACCCCGTGACGCTCGGCGTCCTTGAGCTTCGAGCCGGCGCCGGGGCCGGCGACCACGAGGTCGGTCTTGGCCGAGACCGAGCCGGAGACCTTGGCGCCCAGGCGCTCGGCGGTGGCCTTGGCCTCGCTGCGGGTCATCTTTTCGAGGGTGCCGGTGAACACCACCGTCTTGCCGGCGAACGCCGCCGCCGAGGTCGTGGCCGCAAGCGGCTCGGTTCCCACCTCTTCGAGCAGCGCCCGCACCGCCGCATCGTTATGCGGCTCGGAGAAGAACTGGATCAGCGAATCCGTGGCGACGGGGCCGATCTCGCCGTCGTCTGCGAATAGCCGGTAGGCGTCGCCGGGCCGCTGGGAGGCCGCCCGCTCCAGCGCCGCGTCGGCCCTGTCCTCGCTGCCGTAATGGGCAAGCACCGCCTCGCGCTGGGATGGCGTGAGCCGCCCCCGCAGGCGGGCGCCGAGGCTGAGGTCCTGCATCGCCTCGCCGGGCAGTGGATCGAGGGTCTCGAACAGCCGGTCGCGGGTGCCGGGTCCGATCCGCGGGAGCGCCGAGAGCTCGAGCCAGTCCTGGCCCGCCTGCTCCCGCGTCGCCGCCGCGAGGGCCGCCCTCAGAGCGGGCATGTCGGGAAAGCGCTTGGCCAGCGCCTTGGCCGTCGATTCGCCGATCTGCGGGATGCCGAGGGCGAACAGGAAGCGGTTGAGCGGGATTTTTCGGCGGGCGTCGAGCGAGGCAAGCAGGTTCTTGATCGCCTTGTCCTCCTCCTCACCCTTCTTCTTGGTCGGTTTCTTCGGCGCCGGCTCGCCCTCGGTGCGGCGCTGCGCGGACAGCGCTTCGCGCCGGGCGACGATCGCCGCCTTCAGGGGCTCGAACTCCAGCCGGAACAGGTCGGCGGGCTGCTTCACGAGACCGGCCTCGAACAGCACCTCGATATAGGTCTGGCCGAACCCTTCGAGGTCGAAGCCGTTGCGCGAGACGAAGTGCTTCAGCCGCTCGACCCCCTGCGCCGGGCAGATCAGCCCGCCGGTGCAACGGCGGATCGCGTCGAGCTTTTTCGTACGCGGGTTGAGTTCACGCACGGCCCGGCTGCCGCAGGCCGGGCAGGTGTCCGGGAAGACGTAGGGCACCGCATCGGCCGGGCGCTTGTCGAGCACCACGTCCCGCACCTTCGGGATGACGTCGCCCGCGCGCACCACGATCACGGTGTCGCCGACGCGGATGTCGCGACCCGCGCGGATCGGCTCGCCGTCGGCGCCCACGCCCTGCACGTAGCCCTCGTTGTGCAGCGTCGCATTCGAGACCACCACGCCGCCGACGGTGACGGGCTTGAGCCGCGCCAGCGGGTTGAGCGAGCCGGTTCGGCCGACATTGATGTCGATGGCGAGGAGTTCGGTGATCGCCTCCTGCGCCGCGAATTTGTGTGCCAACGCCCAGCGCGGCGCGCGGCTGACGAAGCCGAGTCGGCGCTGGAAGCCGAGGTCGTCCACTTTGTAGACGACGCCGTCGATGTCGTAGCCGAGACCCGCCCGCTCCGCCTCGATGGCGCGGTAATGCGCGATCATCTCTTCGGCCGAGCGGCACAGCTTGGTCCGCGGGTTCACCGGCAAGCCCCAGCCTTGGAACCGCTCCAACACCGCCGATTGCGTGTCGGCGAAGGGCTCGGAGACCTCGCCCCAGGCATAGGCGAAGAAGCGCAAGGGGCGCGAGGCGGTGATCGCCGGATCGAGCTGGCGCAGCGACCCGGCCGCAGCGTTGCGCGGATTGGCGAAGAGCGGCTTGCCCGCTGCCTCCTGGCGCGCGTTGATGGCCGCGAAATCGGCGTGCGACAGGTAGACCTCGCCGCGCACCTCCAGGACGTCGGGAATGCCCTCGCCGGAGAGCGTTTCCGGGATGTCGTCCACCGTCAGCGCGTTGGCGGTGACGTTCTCGCCGACCTCGCCGTCGCCCCGCGTCGCCGCGGTGACGAGCCGGCCCGCCTCGTAACGCAGCGACAGCGACAGCCCGTCGATCTTCGGCTCCGCGGTGAAGGCGACCGCCGCCTCGGCCGGGAGGTTCAGGAAGCGGCGCACGCGGGCGACGAACTCCTCGACGTCCTCGTCGGCGAAGGCGTTGCCGAGCGACAGCATCGGCACCGCGTGGCGGACCTTGGCGAATTTCTCCGAAGGCTTGGCGCCGACGCCCGCGCTCGCCTCGGTGGTGCCGGTCAGCGCGGGGAAATGCGCCTCGATCGCCTCCAGCTCCTGGCGCAGGGCATCGTAATCCGCGTCCGTGAGTTCGGGCGCGTCCTCGTTGTAGTAGAGATCGTTTGCCCGCTCGATCGCCCGCGACAGCTCGGCATGGCGCGCCTGGGCGGCTTCCTCGCTGAGGGCTTCGACGGCGGCGGAAAGGGGCGTGCGCGGCATGAGCCGCGTTTACCGCATCTCGCACGACGGTGCGTTAACGCTCGCGGTTTCACGACCCCATTCCCGCCACAACTCGACCGTCACAACCCTCGGACAGGCGGCGCGGGGACGGATCATGGCAGGACGCATCATCACGGCATTGGCGCTGGCCGGTCTCGCGGCCCCGGCGCTGGCCGCCCCGTGCACGCCGCCGACGCCCCCGCCGGCGGAGGCGCGGCCGGAAAAGCCGAAGCTTCCCGAAAAGCCCGCCTGCCTCGACAAGAAGGACGGCTGCCCCGGCTGGGAGGCCTACAGCTACAACGACGCGATCAAGGCTTACAACGCCCAGGCGCAGGCTTTCCAAGGGATCGCAGGCGCTTACGTCCAGAAGCTCAACGCCTACGTCAAGGCGAGTTCGGACTATGCGCAATGCGAGGTGAAGGCGTTGCAGCAGTAGACGCGCCTTCGCGGGCTCGGACAATGGTGATAGGCTCAGTCCTATGAGCGTGCAGCCCAAGACCGGGCCGACAGCCCGCATGAATGTCGATGAGTTCCTGGCCTGGGCCGAGGGCCAGCCGGGACGGTACGAACTCGTCGTTGGCGAGGTGTTTGCCATGTCGCCTCAGCGGGCGGTCCATGCCCGCGTGAAGTATCGAGTGCATCGTGCGCTCGACCGGGCGATCGAGACCGCCGGTCTGCCCTGCGAGATGTTTCCTGATGGAATGACCGTTCGCGTCGATGCCGACACATCCTTCGAGCCGGACGCCCTCGTGCATTGCGGTGACCGCCTGGCAGACAACGCCGTAGAAACCAGCGATCCGCTGATCATCGTCGAAGTCCTCTCACCGAGCACGCGGCACGTTGACACCGGCACAAAGCTCATGGGCTACTTCCGCCTGCCGAGCCTGTGCCACTACCTCATCCTCGACACCGAGCGGCGCACGGTGATCCACCACCGCCGCAGCACCGGCGACCTGATCGAGACGCGCATCGCCGCTTCGGGCGATCTCGTGCTCGATCCGCCCGGCCTCAGGCTCGCCGTGGCGAGCCTGTTCGCGGAGCCTTGAGACGGCCTTTGCTTGACGCTTGCCGAGCGGGGTGCGACAGGCCCGGCCCATCTGTCACGCGAGACCGGACGGCCCGATGTCCCAATCCCTCGACCTCCTCGTCCTCGGCAACGCCATCGTCGATCTCATCGCCCATGCCGAGGAGGATTTCCTCGTCAAGCAGGGCGTCACGAAGGGCGCGATGCAGCTCGTCGACGAGCCGCGGGCCGAGAGCCTCTTCGAGGTGATGGGTCCGGCGACCGTCGTCTCCGGCGGCTCGGGCGCCAACACCGCCGTCGGCGCGGCCTTGCTCGGGACCAAGGCCGGCTTCGTCGGAAAGGTGCACGAGGACGAACTCGGCCGGCTGTTCAGCCACGATCTGAAGGCGACGGGCGTGCGCTTCGACGTGCCGCCGGCGACGGAAGGGCCGACCACCGCCCGCTGCTTCATCCTGGTGACGCCCGACGGCGAGCGCACCATGAATACCTATCTCGGCGCCTGCCAGGGCCTCTCCCCCGACGACGTGGACGAGGCGATCGTGCGCTCGGCCCGCGTCACCTATCTCGAAGGCTATCTGTGGGATCCGCCGGCCGCCAAGGACGCGTTCCGCAAGGCGGTGAAGGTCGCCCATTCGGCCGGTAACGCCGTGGCGCTGACCCTGTCGGATGCGTTCTGCGTCGGCCGCTACCGCGAGGAATTCCTCGATCTGATCCGCAACGGCAGCATCGACATCCTGTTCGCCAATATCGGCGAGCTGCAGAGCCTCTACCAGACCGACGATCCGGACGCCGCCGTCGCGGCCCTGCGCGAGGAGCGCGGCGGGCAGGGCACGCACCTGCTCGGCCTCGTCACCCGCTCGGCCAAGGGCGCGCTGGTGGTGCGCGGCGGCGAGGTGCGGGCGGTGGATGCCTTCCCGGTGCGCGAGGTGATCGACACCACCGGGGCCGGTGACCTGTTCGCGGCGGGCTTCCTGGCCGGCTACACCCGCGGCATCGACTACGTGTCGTCGGCCCGTCTCGGTGCGCTCGCGGCGGCCGAGGTCATCGAGCATATCGGCGCCCGGCCGCAGCGCGATCTGCTGGCGCTGGCGCGGGAGCACAAGCTCATCTGAGGCTGTTGCCTGCGGGATCCGGCGCCCTCGGGGGCGCCGGACGCGTTTCGCGATCAGCGCGAGCCGATCAACTCGACGTCGAAGATGAGCGTGGCGTTCGGCGGGATCACGCCGCCGGCGCCGCGGGCGCCGTAGCCGAGATCCGGCGGGATCGTCAGGATGCGGCGGCCGCCGGCCTTCATCGTGGCGACGCCCTCGTCCCAGCCGCGGATCACCTGGCCTGCGCCGATGGTGAACGAGAAGGGCTGGCCGCGATCACGCGACGAATCGAACTTCTTGCCCCGCTTGCCGCCGCCCTCGTCGAGCCAGCCGGTATAGTGGACGGTGACCTGCTGGCCGGTCTTCGGCTCGGGGCCGGTGCCGACCACTTCGTCGGTGTAGCTGAGGCCCGAGGGCAGCGTGACGGGCTGGGCGGAAGCGGCACTGGTCATGGCGAGGGCGATGGCTCCGGCTATGGGAAAGATCGAGCGCATGAATCTCGTCTCGGCGCGTCGTCGCTGACGACGGGGCGCGCGGGTTAACACGCGCCCGGCCGCAAGGCTAATAGCGGGAAGGCTAATAGCGGGCCCGGATGGCCTCGCGCTCCGTCGCTGGGCAGGCGCCGGCCTGCGGACCGACCACCAGATCCCCCTGGCGCGGATTGTTGAGGGCGAGCGGCCCCGTATCCTTCCGGCCGATGAAGCCGCCGCCGAGCTGCTCCTCGAAGAAGCCGTCGCCGAAGCGGATATAGCAGCGGTCGATGATCGCCACCGTGTCGTAGCTCGCCCGGTAGGCGGCCTGCTCCGGCAGGGCGCCCGGGCCACAGGTCAACGCCACGTCGATGCGGCCGGAGTGATAATACTGGATCGTCTGCGAGCGGTTCGGCCGCACCGCGACCCAGGGGCCGCCGTCGCGGCTGACGAGGGCGATGTAGCCGGATTTGTTGATGATGCGGCGGGCGCAGGACGCCTCCGCCGGAGCGATGCTCGCTGCCGTCACGGCGAGGGCCGCCGCAAGTCCCAGTGCCGTGCTCAACCCGCGCATCGATCCCTCCGCTCCACAAGGCCGGCCAGGGAGACGCTCCGACGGCCACGCTTTCGCCGACAACCGAGAGCCGGCCCGCGCGTTCCATCGCGGGCGTCGAACGCGCTCACCGTCTTGCTTGCATCCTGCCGATCGCATTCAAAACTGATTGCGTCTGCGGTGATCGAGTCCGTAAAATCGATACAAAATACGGATGATCGCCGGCCCCTCGCACGGTTCCATCGCCGCAAGAGAGGGGCCGCTGGCATTCCAAGGGAGGATTGATGTGATGGGCTGTCGGCAAGCGTTCGATTCACCTTTTGCGTGTGGCCCGACCGGGCGGCGGCACGACTGAGGCGGGGCCGATGATGGACGCCGCGAAGTCCGGTCCTCTGGCCGGCGTGAAGGTCATCGAACTCGCCCACATCATGGCCGGACCGGTCTGCGGGCTGATGCTCGGCGACATGGGCGCCGAGGTCATCAAGGTCGAGAAGATCGAGGGTGGCGACGACACCCGCCGCTCGGTGCCGCCCGCGATCGAGGGTGAGAGCGCCGCCTACATGATGATGAACCGCGGCAAGCGCGGGATCGCCCTCGACCTCAAGAGCGCGGACGGCAAGGCGGTGTTGCGGCGTCTGCTCGAAGATGCGGATGTGCTGATCGAGAATTACCGCGCCGGCACGATGGAGCGCCTCGGCCTCGGCTACGACGTTCTCGCCCAAGAGTTTCCGGGCCTGGTCTACTGCTCGCTCTCGGGCTTCGGCCGTTCCGGGCCCTATGCCGAGCGCGCGGGCTTCGATCTCGTGGCACAGGGCATGAGCGGCCTGATGAGCATCACCGGCGAGGGGCCGGGCCGGCCGCCGATGAAGTGCGGCCCGCCGGTGACCGATATCACCGCCGGCATCCTGGCGGCGATGGGTGTGCTGGCCGCCCATGTCCACAAGCTGAAGACCGGCCAGGGTCAGGTCGTCGATACCTCGCTGTTCGAGGCCGGCATCACCCTGACCTACTGGCAATCGGCCATCGCCATGGCGACCGGCGTCGCACCGGGGCCGATGGGTTCGGCCCATCCGCTGAACGCGCCCTACGAGGCGTTCGAGACGGCAGATGGCTGGATCACCATCGGCGCGGCCAACCAGACCAACTGGCTGCGCCTGCTCGCGGTGCTCGGGGCCGAAGATCTCGCCGCCGATTCGCGCTTCTCGGCCAACCGCGACCGCATGGCGAACCGTGCGGCGCTGGCCCAGATGCTGGCCCCGCATTTCCGCACCGCGCCCTCCGCCGATTGGCTCGCGCGTCTGGAGGCCGGTGGCGTGCCGGCCGGACCCGTGCTCGACGTACTCGCGATGCAGGCCGACCCGCAGGCCCGCGCCCGCGAGATGGTGGTCGAGGTCGAGCACGCCCGCGCCGGGCGGATGAGCACGCTCGGCCTGCCGGTCAAATTCTCGGCGACGCCGGGGCGGGTGCACGGCCCCGCGCCGCTGCTGGGCGAACACAGCCGCGCCATCCTCGCCCAAGCCGGCTATGACGGGGCGGCGATCGACGATCTGATCGCCCGGGGCATCGTGCGCGAGACGACGGCCTGAGATGCTTGACGAGGAGCCGCTCCATGAACGCTGACGCCGAGACCGCTTCGACCGACGAACTGCTCTTCGCGGTGGATGCGGCGGGCATCGCCCGCATCACCCTCAACCGGCCGAAGGCGCGCAACGCGCTGACCTTCGCGATGTATCGCGGGCTGGTGGAGCTGTGCGAGCGGATCGAGGCGGACCACGCGACCAAGGCGGTGATCATCACCGGCGCCGGGGACAAGGCGTTCGCGGCGGGCACCGACATCGCCCAGTTCCGCAGCTTCAGCAAACCGGAAGACGCCCTCGGCTACGAGCGCTTCATGGATCGGGTGCTCGGCGGCCTGGAACGCCTGCGGGTGCCGACCATCGCGGCGATCGCGGGAGCCTGCACCGGCGGCGGCGCGGCCATCGCTGCGGCCTGCGACATGCGCATCGCCAGTCGCGACGCCCGCTTCGGCATCCCCATCGCCCGCACGCTCGGCAATTGCCTCTCGCAGAACACCCTGAGACGGCTGGCGAATCTCATCGGCGCGCCGCGCGTGAAGGACATCCTGTTCACCGCCCGGCTCGTCGAGGCGCAGGAGGCGCTGGCGATCGGCCTCGTCAACGAGGTGGTCGAGGATGCCGCGGCCGTCGCGGCCCGAGCGGATGCGCTGGCCACCCTGCTCGCGAGCCACGCGCCACTCACTCTCCAGGCCACCAAGGAAGGCCTGCGCCGCATCGGCGAGGAGGGCGCGGCGGAGGCTGCCGAGGGCGAGCGGCCCGGCGACGACCTGATCGTGATGACCTATATGAGCGAGGACTTCCGAGAGGGCATGGAAGCCTTTCTGGGCAAGCGCCCGCCGAACTTCAAAGGGCGTTGAGCCTGCGGCGTCCGCTTCAGCGGGGCGGCGCCTCCGTCCCTTCTTCGCCGTAGATCGCCGCAATCACCGGCTTCTTGGAGCGGATATGCCGACGCATCAGCCCGGCAAGTTCCTCGCCCTGACGGGCGCGGAGCAGCGGGATCATGCGCTCGTGCTCCTCGACCGCCTGGGCCCACTGCGCCTCGGTCTGGTGGGCACTGTAGCGGGAGCGTTGAATCCGGCCGGTGAGACCCAGATACAGGCTGCGCAACTTGGTGTTGCGGCTCGCGAGCATGATCGCTTCGTGGATCTCACGATTCAGACGGAAGTAGCTCGCCTCGTCGCGCGCCTGCCACGCCGCCATCATCGCCTGATGCTTCGCCTCGATCTCCGCCAGTTCCGCGTCGGTGATCGTCCGGCAGGCGAGGTCGCAGGCGGTCGCTTCGAGCCCGGCAATGACCTCGATCATCTCTTCCAACTCGTCGGGTGAAATGCTGGCGACCCGGGCGCCGCGATTAGGCAGCAGCTCCAGAAGTCCTTCGGTCGCCAGAATCTTGATCGCCTCGCGCAACGGCGTGCGCGAAATTCCGAACCGTTCGGTCAACTCGCTCTCGTTGACGCGCGCACGCGGCTCGAGTTCGCCTTCGTTGATCAATTCACGCATCCGGTCCGCCACCTCGTCGTGAAGGTAGCGACGGCTGATCCCGATACTGGGCTCAATTCTATTCATCGAGCTCTCAAAGAATTTTAAATGCGAAACTACGCGTCGCAATTTCTAGACTTGCGGCTACCGCCTGTCGAGATACGTGGCCGTTCCCAGCTTCGTGAGCCACACCGAAAGTTCCGGACGGAGAGTTCCGAGTTTGCGAAAGGCGACCATCGCGACGTCACGCGGGACGGCTTGCGGGAAATTGAATTTTTCATGCATTCAGGGGCGCCGCGGGAGCCCCTTGCAACAGAGCGTGGCGGCGAGACCGAGCGGACGGGGCTCGCAAGGAAGGGATGCGCCATGATCGATCTGTTCAGCGACACCCAGACGCGCCCGACGCCGGGCATGCGCGACGCGATGGCACGGGCCGAGGTCGGCGACGAGCAGTCGAACTCCGATCCGACCACCAATGCGCTGTGCGAACGTGTGGCGGAGATGCTCGGTCAGGACGCGGCCGTGTTCATGCCGTCGGGCACGATGTGCAACCTCGCCTCGATCCTGGTGCATTGCCGACCAGGCGACGAGATCATCGTCGACGACCAGTCCCACATCTACAACACCGAGGCCGCCGGCTCCGCCGCGATCGGCGGCGTCTCGGTGAAGGCGCTGCCGACGCGGGTCGGGCTGTTCACCCTGGCCCAGGTCGAGGCGGCGATCCGGGTTCCGCAGCGCACGGCGCCGCGCTCACGGCTGGTCTCGATCGAGCAGACCACGAGCTTTTCCGGCGGGACGGTCTGGGATATCGCCGCGATGCGCCTGATCCGCGACTACGCCCAGGCGCGCGGCCTCAAGGCGCATATCGACGGGGCGCGCCTGCTCAACGCGGTGGTCGCCAGCGGCCTCTCGGCGGCGGAGTATGCGGCCGGCTTCGACAGTGTCTGGATCGATCTCAGCAAGGGTCTCGGTTGCCCGGTCGGGGCGGTCCTGTCCGGCACGCGGGATTTCATCGACCAAGCGTGGCAGTGGAAGTACCGGCTCGGCGGCGCGATGCGCCAGTCGGGCGTGCTGGCGGCGGCGGGGCTCTACGCCCTCGACCACCACATGACCCAGCTTGCCGAGGACAACGCCAATGCCGGCCGGCTGCACCGGGCGATCGCCGACGTGCCGGGTCTCGCCTTCGACCCGACGGCGGGGCAGTCGAACATCCTGTGCTTCACGGTGGAGGCCCTGGGCATCACCGCCTCGACCTTCGCGAGCGCCTGTCTGGAGGACGGGGTGCGGGTGCGGGCGATCGGAGCCCATCAGATTCGTGCAACCGCCAATCTCGACGTGGATCGCGCGGGCATCGACCGGGCGGCCGACGTGATCCGCGCGAAGGCCGCGGCGTTCATGCAAAGGGTTTGATGGTCGGCGGCCGAGTGCCTGTTGTCATCCCGACCCCTCACCCTGAAGTGCCGCCGGCCGGGCGGCGCTCACCGAAGAGCACCGCCCGAAAGCGCAAAAAACTACTTCTTGTTGTCGAGGTCCTGAGCCATCTTCAGGTGCTCGTCGAGATGCGGCTTCGTCTTGATGGCGAAGGCCTTGAGGGCCGCGTTGTCGCCGCCCTCGGCGTAGCGCTTGTAGAGGTCGGTGGCGTTCTTGTGCGCCGTCACCTGATCGTCGTGATACTGCTTCGTGAAGTCGCCGCCGCTCAGGCTCTTGAGCTTGTCGAGCTTGCTCTGGTGGCTCGAATCCAGGGCGGTCGGAAGGTTGAGCTTCATGTCGCCGGTCTGGACGACGGATTTCAGCTCGTCCGAGGTCTTCTTATGGTCCTCGATCATTTTCTTGGCGAAGGATTTGGTCTTCTCATCGGCCTTCTCCAAAGCGAGCTTGCTCGACTGATCCTCGAACATGTCGCTGATGACGGCTTGGGTGACGAAGTCCTGAGCCGTGGGGGCGACGCCGATCAGCGAGTTCACGCCGGTCTTCTCGCCGACCGATTGCGCATGGGCCGGCATCCCCGCCGCGCCCAGCAGGAGTAGGCAGGCGGCGGCGGTGAGTGTCGTTCTCATGGAGATACTCCTCGGACAAAATCGGACCTGTCGGAGCAACCGGAGCGGGCGTTCGATGTTCCTGGCGGAGCCGGAGGGGCGCCGTCACGCCTCGCAGTTGGCGGTCTCGCGGGCGAGCCAGTCGATGACAGCGGACAGCGCCTTGCGCTCGCTGCCGCCCGCGGCGAGCGATGCCTCGTAGGCCCGGATCTGCCCGTCCGCGCTGGAGCCGCATTCGGTGATGGTGAGGGCGTGCGCGACCTGGGCGTTGCAGCCCAAGGCCGCGGCATCCTCCGCCACGAGGTCGAGCAGGCGCTCGACGAGGCGGCCCACCGGCACCGCCTCCTCCGCCGCCTCATCGATCAGGGCGGCGTGAACGCCGTCGCGCTGCGCCCGCCACAGGTTCTCCATGACGAAGCCGCGCGAGGCGCCCGTCGGCCGGGCGTTCAGTTCCGGCCGGCGCACGCAGAGCCGCACGAGGCATCGGTAGAGCGCGGCGATGGCCAGCGTGTCCTTGAGCCGGGTGCAACTGTCGGCGACCCGCAATTCGAGCGTCGGGTAGCGGATCGACGGGCGGATGTGCCACCAGAAATAGGTCGCGTCCTCCACCGCGCCCGCCCGCGTCATCACCCGCACGTAGCGCTCGAAATCGTCGGCCCCGTCGAACAGTTCCGGCAGGCCGGTGCGCGGCAGTTCGGCATAGGCCCGCAGGCGATAGCCGGCGAGCCCGGTGCGGTGGCGCTCGTAGAAGGGCGAGGAGGTGGAGAGCGCGAGCAGCACCGGCAGGAACGGCATCAGCCGGTTGATCAAGTCGATGCGCCGGTCGGGCTCGGGCACCTCGACATGGACGTGCAGGCCGCTGACGATGGAGCGCCGGCCCACCATCTGCAGCGTCTCGATCATCTTGCGGTAGCGGACCTTGGCGGTCTCGCGCTGGTCGGTCCAGATCGCCGTCGGGTGGGTGCCGGCGGCGAAGACCTTCAGGCCGTGCTCGCGGCCGATGCCGCACAGGCCGGTGCGGAGCTTGGCCAGGGCCTCGTGGGTCTCGGCAAAGCTCGCCGAGGGTTTGGAGCAGATTTCGGCCTGGCTCTCCAGCATCTCGCGCTCGACGCCCTCCAGCCGGCTCCGCGCCGCCTTGTGGAAGGCCGAGACCGACTCGCTGGGCGCCGCCCGGGTCCGGCTGCTGGCCAGGAACAGCTCTTCCTCGATCCCGAACCGGTACGCGTGTGCCATCGCTCGTCCCACCTTCCGGGCCCGACCCGGTCCGGATGGAAGCAAGCGAGGGCCCAATTGGTTCGTGCGTTAACGAACGATCCGATCGAGGCGGTTGTTCACGAAGAAATACAGCTCCTTGGCGCCGGGCTCGGTGTAGAGCACCTGCACCTCACGACCGGAGCGGCCTTCGCCGACCAGCACGTCGGTGGGCGGGCGCCCCTTGAGCCGCACGAGGTCGCATTCGCCGATTCCGGTTTCGATGGCGGCGGCCGTGCCCGGCGCCGGGCCGGTGCAGGCGCCGTTGCCATCGAGCACGGGGCCGAGCGCGGCTGCCGGCGACGCCGGGAGGGCGGGCAGCACCGCGCTCGGGGACGGCGGCGGCGGGATCGGTTCGCGGCGCTCGGCGGTGTTGCAGCCCGCCAGAAAAACGGCGGGCAAAACTCCCAAAAGAATCCTCAAGGCGTCGGTCTCTTCTCCGGCATGGTCGCGCCCGACGCGCCTCCGCCCTTCGCGCTCCCGTCGGAGCGGGTCTCCAGCGCTCGGGCGAACAGGTCGGCGGCGTCGTCGTGGAAGGCGTTGCGCGAATCCGGCCGCGTGTAGAACATGTGGCCGCCGGGATAAACCGAGAGCTTGAGGCGGTCGGGCGAGCCGTAGACCGGCATCTGGTCCAGCAGCATCTTCGAGGTGAAGTAGGGCGTCACGAGGTCTGTGAAGCCGTGGGCGACGAGCACCCGCATCCGCCCGTCGAGCGCCAGCGCGTCCTTCAGGGCCCCCATGGCTTCCGGCGCCGAGCGGCCCGAGCCCCAGCTCCAGCCACGGTTGACCGCGCCGTTGAGCAACTCGTAGCGCATGTTCTCGACGCGCCAGTTCAAGCGGCCCTGATAGAGCTGCACCATGGCGGTGGTGAGCGGCGCCTGCAGCGCGTCGAGCACCGGATCCTCGAAGTTCGATTGCGGCGCGGTCGGGTCCGGGTCCCAGCCGGTCACGCCGGTGTCGTAGGCCGAGGCGACGCGGCCGGCGTCCCGCCCGATCTCGCGCTGGTAGCTGTGGGCGGTGAGCCGCCCGGCCTGACGCCGTGCGGTCTCCGGATCGAGGCCGGTCAGCGCCGAAACCTTCTCGGCGAGCCGCGCCACCGCCTCCCGGTCGGACGGGCCTTTCAGGAGATCGGTGAGATAGGCACCGGACGCGTAGGTCTCGGCCTCCTTCATGAGTTCGCGGCTGGGCGTCGTGCCCGCGCGCTCCAGCGCCGCGGCGGCAAACGACGGGAGTTTGGTCACGAAGCCCCACGGCGTCGTGCGGGGCGGCTGCAGCCACGCGAAGTCGAGCACGGGGGAGAGCAGCACGAGGCCCGAGAGGCCGACGCCGACATCCTGCTGCAGCTTCTGCGCAATCAGCGGTCCGCGGAAACCGCCATAGCTCTCGCCGACGAAGAATTTCGGCGAAGCGAGACGGTCGTTCTGGCGCAGATAGCGGGCGATGGAAGCGGCCAGCACCGAGGCATCCGCATCGACGCTCCAGTACTTCTTGCCGTCGCCGTCCGCCGCGCGGCTGTAGCCGGTGCCGACGGGATCGATGAAGACGAGATCGGTGAAGTCGAGCCAGGTCGCCGGGTTCGGCTGAAGCGCGATCGTCTGCGACGGGCTGATCGAGGGGCCGTCGGTCGGCAGCCGCCAGGGGCCGATCGCACCGATGTTGAGATAGGCCGAGGCCGCGCCCGGCCCGCCATTGACGCCGAAGGTGATCGGCCGGGAGGCGGTCTCCTCCGGCTTGCCCGCCTTGGTGTATGCGATGAAAGCGATCTCGGACTGAAGCTTGCCCTCCTCGTCCACGAGAGCGAGGCTGCCGGCGGTGGCGGTGAAGGCGAGCGCACGGCCGTTCGGACCGTCGATGCTGTGCTCGGTGGTCGCGTCCGGCGGCAGGCGGCGGCCTTCGGGCGCCTTGCGCGACGGTGCCTGCCCCGGTGCCTTCCCCTGTGCTTGGCCGGGGCCCTCGCCCTGCGCCGGGCCGTGCTGGGCGAGCACCGGCACCGGCCCCAATCCCACGGCGAGGGAGAGGAAGCCGGCAAGGCAGAGCCGGGCCGTTCCGGCACGGGGGGAGAGGGAGAAGGCTTGCGTCATCGGTCTCTCGCGATCCTCGGCCGGTTGGTCGCGCCCCGCCGTCGGACGGGGCGCGGGTCTCATGCCTTCTTGGTCCAGCGCCCGCCCTCGTCCTGCTGCCAGTAGGCGATGGCGTGGCCGGCGGCCTTGGCGCCGCGCCATTGCTCGCGGGCGTGGAGCAGCGCGTCGGTGTCGGTGCCGTCGAACAGGATGCAGATCCGCTGGTAGCTCTCCGCATCCTCCGGCAGTTCCGCGCCCTCCACGAGGAAGCGGATCGAGGCACCGTTGGGGTTGGTCTCGCGCAGGGTCAGCACCACGGGCTGGCTCGCCGCGTCCTGATCACGGTCCGTGCCGTGGGGCAGGAAGCTCTCGTCGGTATAGGTCCAGAGGCCGTCGTCGAGCGCCTGAAGCCGCTCCTCGCTCACCGCCTGGATGGCCGCCTGCCAGCCGCGCTCCAGCGACTTCTCGACGAGGCTGGGCAGCACCTTTTCGAGGGGCTGGCGCTGGAGGTGGTAGAACAGGATCTCGGTCACGGCATCGCACCATATAGGGTCCGGCGCTCCTAAGGCAGTGCGGACGTGGCGTCGCGGCCGCCGGCCCCACGGATGGCGCGACGGCTGAGGAAATTCGCGCTGAACCATGCCGTCGGCGGCGGGTTCGCTGTTCACACACGATATCAGGGAAGGACAGAGCCATGCCGACCAAGATGCTCGCGCTCGCTGCCGCGCTGACCCTCGCCGTCTCCGGGGCGGCCTTCGCCCAGTCGAGCACCGGCAAGGGCGGCACCGGCGGCACCACGGACAGCGCCAGCCCGGTGCGGAACAACTCCGGCAACAGCATGCGGCCGACGAACGGCAGCCCCGCAGGTGCCACCACCGGCTCGACCGGCACCATGGCCCCCGGCGCCGCGACCGGCAACGCGCCGGGCGGCACCATGGGCGGTGGCGCGGGCAGCGCCGGCGGCGGCAACAGCGCCGCGGGTCGCTAACGAGAGTTGCCGCTCACGAAAGCGCAAGCGAGGGGCCGGAGCCGATCCGGCCCCTTTTTCTGGCCCGGCGTCAGCCCGGTTCGATCAGGTGCGGCACGAACAGCGCGCCGTCGCCGGTGATCGGGCCGTCGGATTCGCGGATGCAGAGACCGGCCGGCGCATCCCCGACGATCCAGGCGCCGAGGAGCGGGCGGCGGCCCTCGAAGCACGGCAGCTCGGCCAGACCCTGGCGGATGAAGCCGTCCGCACCGTAAGGCCCGTCCGCCCCGGCGATGCGGGCCCCATCGGAAAAGATCTCGACATTGGCGCCCTCCCGCGAGAGCAGCGGCTTGCGCACATAGGCGCCGCCCAGGCTCGCACAGGCGGGATCGGCCTCGAAGAAGGCCGGCAGCAGGTTCGGGTGGCCGGGCTCGCGGGCCCAGAGATGGGCGAGCAGACCCTTGTTGGAGAGCACCATCTTCCACGGCGGCTCGAGGAACCGCGTCGGCGAGGCCGCGACCGCCGAGCCGAACGCGTCCCGGAACGCCCATTCCCAGGGGTAGAGCTTGAACAGGGCCGCGAAGGGTCGCTCGTCCGGTCCGCAGAAGGCGCCGTCCGCGCGCAGGCCGATCTGCGCGAGGTCGAGCAAGATCGTGGTGCAGCCGGCCTGGACCGCGCAATCCTGAAGGTAGCCGGCGGTGCCCAGGTCCTCCGGGCCGCTCGTGTCGGCGGCGAAGGCGATGAGGCCGGGCGGCGCGATCTCGGACAGGCGCGCGATCAGCCGCTCGTGCAGTGCGTTGAACTGGTCGCTGCCCGCGGGCAGGCGCCCTTCCGTCAGCCCTTGTTCGAGCCAGAGCCACTGGAACACGGCGGTCTCGTAGAGGGCGGTCGGCGTGTCGGCGTTGTATTCGAGGAGCTTGGCCGGCCCGGTCCCACCGTAGGAGAAGTCGAGGCGTCCATAGAGACTCGGATCGCCCCGGCGCCAACTCGCCCGCACCGTGTCCCAGACCGGTTCGGGGATTGCGAGCGAGGCGAGGATGCGCTCGTCCGCCACCGCCTCGGCCGCGAAGTCGAGGCAGAGCGCGTGCAGCTCGGCGCTCGGTCCTTCGATGTCGTCTTCGGTCTCGGCCAGCGTGAAGGCGTAGGCGTGGGTCTCGTCCCAGTAGGGTTCGCCGTCGATGGTGTGGAAGGCAAAGCCCGCGTCCCCCGCGATCTCCCGCCAGCCGGGCCGCTCTCCGCAGGCGATGCGGCGCATCAGGTTCCGCCGAAGGAGGAGACGCTGCGCCCGCTGCTGCCGAAGCCGCCGAACTTCGTCGCCTGCGTAGCGGCGGGCTTGAGCGTCGCCGAGGAGGCGTGGCCTCCGCTTCCGGTGAAGACCTTGCCGCCTGAGCCGGTGCAGTAACTTCCATGATGACCGCCGTGACCCTCGCGGTGCTCGTAGACCGGTTCGGGTGTCACCCAATCCGACGCCCGGCGACCGAGGAGGAAGCCCGCCATACGGGGGACGAAGTGCGGCGGCGCATCCGGGTCCGGCAGGCAGTGCGACGAGCCGTGGTGCTCCTCGCACTCCGCCGGAGAGCCGTAACGTGGCGCGGTCGAGGGATAGGCCGCGCGGGCGGTGGCATAGTCGCTGCGGCACTCGTCGGCCGGGCGGATGCCGTCGGCGGCGCAGGCGGCCACGTCCGCGTAGACCAGGACGTCCTTCGACGGCACGGTCCGCTCGAGAGAGGCAAGGCCGAGAGCGGCGAGGCCGGCGCTCGCGACCAGCACCGTCGAGACGGTCTGCGAGCGTTTGCTTGCGCCCCTGTCGCGTGGTGTGACGGCGGGAGCAGGGTCGGTCGGCCTGCGGCGGCCGAATTCTGCCCGGTTCTCGCGGTCGTCCGCCACGGGGTCAGTAGCTCATGGAGGCGGCGTTCACGAGGCCGCCCGCCAGGGACGCGGCCCCGAGCAGGACAGCGGGCGCGGTCTCGCCCTCGTCGATCCGCCGCGACAGGTTCGGCAGCAGCGGCCGCATCAGCCAGTAGATCGCGACCTGCACCACGAGGGCGACGAGCCCCCAGACGATGCAGTCGAGGAGCGAGCCGGCGTAACGCACCGCCGCCGAGAGCGGGATCGAGTAGCCGAGCAGGCTTCCTCCGAGGGCCAGCGCGGCCGCGAGGTTGCCCTCGCGCACCAGGGCGATCTCCCGGTGCGCCGTCGCGGTGAGGTAGGTCACGAGGTAGAGGGCGGTGAGGCCGAGGGAGACGGCGAAGTAGGCGAGAAAGGCCGGAAGGCCCGAGATCGTCGTCAACCGGCGTTCCCCTCAGGTCAGACCAGGCGGCTCTGCTCGATCGCGGCGGCGATGAACCCCTTGAACAGGGGGTGCGGCTCGAACGGGCGCGACTTCAGCTCCGGGTGGAACTGCACGCCGATGAACCACGGATGGCCCACGTGCTCGACGGTCTCGGGCAGGAGCCCGTCCGGCGAGGTTCCGGAGAAACGCAGGCCCTTGGCTTCCAGGCACGCGCGATAGGCCATGTTGACCTCGTAGCGGTGGCGGTGCCGCTCCGAGATCTCGGTGCCGCCGTACATCTGCGCGATCTTGGTGTCCGGGTGGAGCGTCGCCTTGTAGGCGCCGAGCCGCATGGTGCCGCCGAGATCGCTCTCGGCCGCGCGCCGCTCCAGCTCGTTGCCGCGCATCCATTCGGTGAGGAGGCCGACCACCGGCTCCTCGGTCGCGCCGAACTCGGTTGAGTTGGCGCCCTCGATCCCGGCGAGCGAGCGCGCGGCCTCGATCACCGCCATCTGCATGCCGAAGCAGATGCCGAAATACGGGATGTTGCGCTCGCGCGCGTAGCGGGCCGCGCGGATCTTGCCCTCGGCGCCGCGCTGGCCGAAGCCGCCGGGCACGAGGATGCCGTGCAGGCCTTCGAGGAAGGGGGCGGGGTCCTCGCGCTCGAACACCTCAGCCTCGATCCATTCGAGGTTGACGCGCACGTTGTTGGCGATGCCGCCGTGGGTCAGCGCCTCGGTGAGCGACTTGTAGGCGTCCTTCAGGCCCGTGTACTTGCCGACGATGGCGATGGTGACCTCGCCCTCGGGGTTGCGCACCCGCTCGAGGATGTCCTGCCAGCGGTCGAGCTTGGGCTGGCTCTCGGGTTCCATCTGGAAATGCGCCAGGATCTCCCGGTCGAGTCCCGCCTCGCGGTAGGAGAGCGGCACGGCGTAGATCGTGTCCACGTCGCGCGCCTCGATGACGGCGCTCTCCCGCACGTTGCAGAACAGGCCGAGCTTGCGCCGCTCGTCTTGCGGGATCGGCCGGTCGCAGCGGCAGAGGAGGATGTCGGGCTGGATGCCGATGGAGCGCAGCTCCTTCACGGAATGCTGCGTCGGCTTGGTCTTCAATTCGCCGGCGGACGGGATGTAGGGCAGCAGCGTGAGGTGCAGGTAGCAGACGCTGCCGCGCGGGCGCTCCTGGCCGATCTGGCGGATCGCCTCGAAGAACGGCAGGCCCTCGATGTCGCCGACCGTGCCGCCGATCTCGACCAGCACGAAGTCGTAGTCGTCGTTGCCGTCGAGGACGAACGCCTTGATGGCGTTGGTGACGTGCGGGATCACCTGGATCGTGGCGCCGAGATAGTCGCCCCGCCGCTCCTTGGTGATGATGTCGAGGTAGATCCGCCCCGTGGTGACGTTGTCGGCCCGCGAGGCCGGCAGGCCGGTGAAGCGCTCGTAATGGCCCAGATCGAGGTCGGTCTCGGCGCCGTCGTCGGTGACGAACACCTCGCCGTGCTGCGTCGGGCTCATCGTGCCCGGATCGACGTTGAGATAGGGGTCGAGCTTGCGCAGGCGCACCCGGTAGCCGCGCGCCTGGAGAAGGGCGGCGAGCGCCGCCGAGGCGAGACCCTTGCCGAGGGAGGAAACCACGCCGCCGGTGATGAAGACGTACCGCGTCATGGGCTTTGGTCCATAAAGGGGCTCAAGCGATTCGCCAAACCGCAACGATTGCCGCACCCCGCCGGCCACGCGGGAGGCGGCACGGGGCGAGGCCCCTCATGCCGTTGAGGAATTCGTTTCTCACGTCCCTGCGGCCGATGCGCCGGCCGCAAGGCTCTTATCCGCAGATGATGCGGCTCGACCGCAGCGCTCAGCGCGATTGTGGCGCGTCCGGCGTCGCCGGTGCGGCCGGGGGCGTGTCGGGAGCGGGGGCCGGGGTCGCCGGCTTAGCCGGTGCGTCGGTCGGGACCGAGGCCGGCTGGCCGCCCTGGCTCGGGCTGCCGCTGCGCAGCGTGTCGAGCAGGTTGTCCGCGTTCACCGGCTTGTCGGTCTGCTGCGTCTGGCCCTGCGGCGTCCCGGCCTCGTCGAGGATCGAGCGGGGCGCGGCGCTTCGGTGGGCCAAGATCGCCAGCGCGATGCTGGTGGTGAAGAACAGGGCGGCGAGGATCGCGGTCGCGCGGGTGAGCGCGTTCGCCTGGCCGCGGCCGGTCATGAAGCCGGAGACGCCGCCCCCGCCGCCGCCGCCAAGCCCGAGCCCACCCTCCGAGCGCTGCAGCAGCACCACGGCGATCAGCGCCAGCACGATGATGAGATGGACGAAGATGAGGACGGTCTGCATAGCGATTCCGGTGCCCGCTCGCGCGGACGCTGTCGGTGTGCCGGACATGGGTCGCGCGCAAAAGCAGCGCGCCCGCGTATCCGCTGCACGAAGTGGGGGCTCCTACACCGTTTGCCCACCCGCGCCAACCGGCCTTCACGCAAGCGGGCGGGACAAACGCCTCGCGCGCCCGACACGAAGGACGAGCCGAGGCATCGGGAACCGCCACTCTCACCTATAGAGACGGCGCGCGGGAAAAACGCCGCAGGAGCATGGTCATAGGGCTACGGCCCGTGCGAGGAGTCGGAATGAGCGATTTTCAGCACGAAGCCGGGCGGTTTGCCGCCTTCATCGACCGCGCCGACCGCGAGGAGATGGAGGCCGTCCAGGGCGACCTCTTGCGGATCGCCCTGGAGCGGCCCGACCCGGTGGGGCGGGCGCAGGCAATGGATGCGCTGCAGGCCGCGCTCTCCGACCGGATCCGGCCGGACGCGATGAGCCCGTTGCAGCAGGCCTTCTACGTCGCGGTGCTCTCGATGATCGAGCGCACCAAAGAGGCGGTGGCAAAGGCACCGGCCCGGGCGGACTGAGCATGGACCCGGCGCGCTCCGTGCGGCGGGACCGGCAGGCCCTCCTCGTCGTCGATGTCCAGGCGAGCTTTCGCGTGGCCGACACGATCGTCGCGGACATCACCGCGCTGAGCCGGACGCTGCACACGGTCGCGACCGTCGAGCGGCACGACGAGGCGGTTACACCGTTCAGGGCGCAGCTCGGCTGGGCGCCGCCGACGGATGAGGAGTCGCTCGTCCCGGCCGACCGGGTTTTCGTCAAGCACGGCTACCTGCCGCCGCCCGCGCTGATCGACCATTTGAGGGCGCTCGACATCGAGCGCGTCCTCGTCTGCGGCGTGCAGACGGAGACTTGCTGCCTTGCCGCCGGCTTCATGCTGTTCGATGCCGGGCTGCGACCGACCCTGCTGCCATGGCTCAGCGTCGGGTCGTCCCTCGACCGTTCGGCCTCGCTCGGGACCGAACTCTAGCGGCATCATTTCGGCAGCGTTCTGAGCGGTCCCGACGCGCTTTAGAGTGCCTCACACAACTCGTGGTCTCTGACCATTCTCGCTCTGCGATGACAGCGCGGCGGGCGTTTTGTGAGAGACATTGAGCGGGCCGGCAGGTCGGCGGCTCAGCGTATCTCGGTGCAGCGCGCCGTTGCGAGGGCGGCCCATGCCGGTTCGAAATCCGGCTCGGTGCCATCGCCCCGCTGCACCGAGGCTTCGAGACGGACGACACCGCCCGCACGCTCGGCCTCCGCGACGAGTGTCGTCTCCTCGCCCCCCGATCCCCCGGTCTGGCGTGTCACCCGGTAGCGGACGATCGTCGCACCGAGCGGCCGGCGCTCCGTCAAGATGGCCGCGTCTCGGCCGTGTCCGGGCGTCAGTCTGATCTCGACCACGCTGCGCCGGCCCTCCTGCCCGATCGGCTGCAGAGTGATGTCGCCGCCGCGTAGCTGGGCCGAAAAACCCTTGGGGATCTCGACGGTCAGCCGACATCCGCCCGGCGCCGTGATCGCTGCGCCCTGCGCTGCCGTGACCGCCAGGAGAACGGGGATGGTTCCGATCGCCCAAAGAAGCCGCCGGGCGCCGAGCAGCCCCGGTCGTAGGAGGCTGACGGCGCGGCAAGGACGCGAAGGGCTCACCCCTCGTAAGCGCGGCAGATTCCCAAAAAGTCCTCCGCCACGAGGCTGGCGCCGCCGACCAGCGCGCCGTCGACGTTCTCCACCGCCATCAGTTCGCGGGCATTCGAGGGCTTCACCGAGCCGCCGTAGAGGATGCGGATCTTGTGCGCCTCGTCGCCGACGAGCTTGTCGAGCATCTCGCGCAAGCTGGCATGGACCTCGGCGATCTCCTTGGCCGTCGGCGTGCGGCCCGAGCCGATCGCCCAGACCGGCTCGTAGGCGATCACCGTGTCGGCGCCGGTCGCGCCCTTCGGTAGGCCGATGGCGAGCTGCGCACGCACGATGTCGAGCGCCCGGCCCTGCTCGCGCTCCTCCATGGTCTCGCCGACGCAGATGATGCCGCGCAGGCCGGCGCGGCGGGCGCCCAGCGCCTTGGCGTGGACGCCGTCATCGGTCTCGTAGTGGTAGGCGCGCCGCTCGGAATGGCCGACGATGACGTAGGTGGCGCCGAGATCGGCGAACATCTCCGCCGAGATCGAACCGGTGAAGGCGCCGCTCGGCCGGGCGTGCAGGTTTTGGCCGCCGATGGCGACCACGGAGCCGTAGACCGCTGCCACGCAGGAGGAGATCAGCGTCGCGGGCGGGCAGATCAGCACGTCGATCTTGTCCGCAAGGGCCGGCGAAAGCCCGTCGCGGATCGCCTCGACGGTCGGAACCGAGGAGAGCAGACCGTTCATCTTCCAGTTGCCGGCAACCAGCGGACGGCGTCCCTCGCTTGCCATGGCGTCCTGCTTCTCCGTGTCTCGATGGAAGGCTACAACTTTGTCGGCGCACCTAGCAGAGCAAGCTTGGGCGCGCAAACGACCTTTGGGCGGTCGCCCCCGGCGGTCGGCGTGCAATCGACATGCCCTTTGCGCCGCCGCCCCGATCGTCTATCGCGGGGCTCGAATTTGTTCCCCGCCCCTGCGGGCAGGGACCGTAGAGATCTAGGCCCGGGCGTCCGATGCTCCAGTCCATTCGCAGTGCCAGCCAGCATTGGCTCGGCAAGGTCGTGCTGTCGGTGATCTTCACCTTCCTGATCGCGGGCGTCGCGATCTTCGGTGTGGAGGAGTTTTTCCGCGGCGGATCGACCACGGCGGTCGCCACCGTCGGCAAGACGCCGATCTCGGCCGAAGAAGTTCGCACCGCCTATCAGAACCAGCTCCAGCGCTATCAGGCGCAGCTCAAGCGGACGCTGACGCCGGACCAGGCACGGGCGATGGGCCTGGAACGCCAAGTGCTGGCGCAGCTCATCACCGAGGCGGCGCTCGACCAGAAGACCACGGATCTCGGACTCGCGGTCTCCGACGCGACGGTGCTGCGGGCGATCCAGGACGAGCCGAGCTTCAAGAATGCCAATGGCAGCTTCGACCGGGTGCTGTTCTTTCAGACGCTCCAGCGGGCGGGCCTGAACGAGGCGATGTTCGTGCGCGAGCAGCGCTCGGTCATCGCCCGCTTGCAACTGGCCGATGCGATCGTCGCCGAGATGCCGGTGCCCCAGGCGATCCGCGAGGCGGTGCATCGCTACTCGACCGAGCGCCGCGACGCCGCCGTGCTGACGCTGGCGCCTTCCGCCGCGGGCGAGATCCCGGCCCCGACCGACGAAGAGCTCAACGCCTACTACGAGAACAACAAGGCCTCGTTCCGCGCCCCCGAGTACCGCAGCCTCAACCTGCTGGTGCTCGACCCCGCCGCGCTGGCCAAGCCCGACGAGGTGTCCGACGACGAGGCGCGCAAGGTTTACGAGGCCAATCCCGGCCGGTTCGGCAAGCCGGAGCGGCGTACGATCCAGCAGATCAGCTTCCCCGACGACGCGGCTGCAGCGGAGGCGCGGACCAAGATCGAGAGCGGAGAGACGCCGTTCGAGACCGTGGCCGCCGACCGTGGCCTCGACCCGAAGCAGCTCGATCTCGGCACGATGACGAAGGCCGAGCTGTTCGATCCGGCGGTGGGCAACGCCGCTTTCGCTCTGGAACAGGGCAAGGTGAGCGAGCCGGTGAAGGGCCGCTTCGGCACCGTGCTCCTGCGTGTCACAGCCATCGAGCCGGGCTCGGTCAAGCCGTTCGACGAGGTCAAGGACGAGATCCGCAAGGAGATCGCGCTGAAGCGCGTGCGTGACGGCGGCTTCGACAAGGCGCAGGACGCCATCGAGGATGGTCGCGCCTCCGCCAAGCCGCTCGCCGAAATCGCCGGGGACCTGGGCCTGACGCTGCTGAGCATTCCAGCGGTGGATGCGCAGGGCAACGACCCCTCCGGCCAGCCGGTCGCCGGCATTCCGGACAAGGAGACCACGCTGCCGGCCGCCTTCCGCGCCGATGTCGGCAACGACACCGAGGTGCTGCGCACTAAGACCGGGGGCGCGATCTGGTACGACGTCGTCAAGATCGACCCTTCGCACGAGAAGCCGCTGGCGGAGGTCCGCGACGAGGTGGTGAAGGGCTGGACCGCAGCCGAGATCGAGAAGCGCCTCGTGGCCAAGTCGAAGGAGCTGACCGAGCGCCTCGACAAGGGCGAGGCCATCGAGACCGTGGCGCAGGAGGCGGGGGTGCCGCTGAAGACGATCACCGAGATCGGCCGCAACCAAGCGAAGGACGACCTCTCGACCGAGATCGTCGAGCGTATCTTCACCACCCCGGTGGGCAAGGCAGCCTCGGCGCCCGCCGGCGAGGGACGCGCGGTGTTCAAGGTGACGGCCGCCACGATGCCGGCTTTCGTGCCGGGCACGCCGAGCGACGGGCAACTCGTGACCTCGCTGCGCACGGCGCTCGCCGACGACGTGCTCGGCGAGTTCATCGCCGAGGTGCAGAAGAGCGCCGGCGTCAACGTGAACCAGACCGCCCTGCGGCGGGCGCTCGGCGGCGAGTACTGAGAGGCCCCCGATGACCGAGCCTGCGCACGAGGCCGTAGCGCGCGCCTACGAGGCCGGACGGGCAAGCCTGCTCGGCCTCACCCTGGTGGCCGATCTGGAGACGCCGGTCGCGGCCTTCCTCAAGCTTAAGGCGGTCCATGCCGGCCCCGGCTTCCTGCTCGAATCGGTCGAGGGCGGCGCGGTGCGCGGGCGCTACTCGATGATCGGACTCGACCCCGACCTGATCTGGCGCTGCCGCGACGGGCGCACCGAGATCGCCCACGACGCGGGCCTCGCGGAGTTCGTGGCCGACGAGCGGGCGCCGCTCGCCTCGCTACGTGCGCTGATCGCCGAGAGCGCCGTGGGCGACGACGCCGAAAGCGCCGCGCTGCCGCCGATGGCCGCCGGCCTGTTCGGCTATCTCGGCTACGACATGGTCCGCGCCATGGAGCGGCTGCCGGAGCCGAACCCCGATCCGCTCGGCGTGCCGGATGCGATCCTGATGCGCCCGCGCGTGATGGTGGTGTTCGACGCGGTGGCCGACGCGCTCACCGTCGTCACCCCCGTGCGTCCAACCGACGGCGTGAGCGCCCGCGCCGCGCTGGAAGCCGCGCAGGCCCGGCTCGACCGGGTGGCGGAAGCCCTCGAAGGCCCGCTGCCGGTCGAGGCGCGCCTCGACGTATCGAGCCTTCCCCTGCCCTCTCCGGTCTCGAACACCGAGCCGGACGCGTTCCTCGGCATGGTGGCCAAGGCCAAGGAGTACATCGTCGCGGGTGACATCTTCCAGGTGGTGCTGTCGCAGCGCTTCGAGGCGCCGTTCACCCTGCCCGCCCTTGCACTCTACCGCTCTCTTCGCCGCACCAACCCGGCGCCGTTCCTGTGCTACCTCGATTTCGAGGCGTTTCAGGTCGTCTGCTCGTCGCCTGAGATCCTCGTGCGGGTGCGCGAGGGCAAGGTGACGATCCGCCCGATCGCCGGCACACGGCGGCGCGGCGCCACACCGGCCGAGGACCGGGCGTTGGCCGACGAACTCCTGGTCGACCCGAAGGAGCGCTCCGAGCACCTGATGCTGCTCGATCTCGGCCGCAACGATGTCGGCCGCGTCTCGAAGATCGGCACCGTCACCGTCACCGACTCGTTCTTCCTCGAATACTATTCCCAGGTCATGCACATCGTCTCGAACGTCGAGGGCGACCTCGACCCCGCTCACGACGCGCTCTCGGCCCTGGCCGCCGGGTTTCCGGCGGGCACCGTTTCGGGCGCGCCGAAGGTGCGGGCGATGGAGATCATCGACGAGCTGGAGCGCGAGAAGCGCGGCCCCTATGGCGGCTGCATCGGCTATTTCGGCGCGCGCGGCGAGATGGACACCTGCATCGTCCTGCGCACGGCCATCGTGAAGGACGGCCGCATGCATGTGCAGGCGGGTGCGGGCATCGTCTACGATTCCGATCCGCACTCCGAGCAGCAGGAATGCGTGAACAAGGCCAAGGCGTTGTTCCGAGCCGCGGAGGATGCGGTGCAGTTCGCGAGCCGGGCCAAGCGCGGGCAATAGAGGCTGCGGCGAAAGCAGGCCTGCGCCCCCGCGCTGCGGCGGGGGCCGTGTCTCGGCAGCCTCAGGCCGCCTTCACGTCCGCGAGGAAGTTCGCGACCGTGCGGCCGAGCCCTTCCGAATCGCGGGCGAGCTGGCGGGCCGCTCCGAGCACCTGCGTCGCCGCCGACCCGGTCTCGCCCGCGCCTTGCCGCATGCCGGAGACGCTGCCGGTGACCTGTTCGGTGCCGCGCGCTGCCTCCTGAACGTTTCGGGCGATCTCGCGGGTCGCAGCCTCCTGCTCCTCCATGGCCGCCGCGATGCTGGTCGAGACCTGTTCGAGGCTGGCGATCTGCCCGCCGATGGCGCGGACGGCGGCGACGGCCGCCTTGGTCGCGTTCTGGATCGCGCCGATCTGGGCGGAGACCTCCTCCGTCGCCTGTCCGGTTCGGGCCGCAAGCTCCTTCACCTCGGTGGCGACGACCGCGAAGCCGCGGCCGGCGGCGCCGGCGCGGGCCGCCTCGATCGTGGCGTTGAGCGCCAGCAGGTTGGTCTGACCGGCGATGCCCGAGATCATGGCCACCACCGCGCCGACGCGTTCGGCCGTTTCGCTCAAGGCGTGAATGGTCGCGTCGGTCTCGGCGACACGCTCGACCGCTGCCCCGATCAGGCTGATGGAGTGGGCGACCTGGGCGGTGATCTCGGCGATCGAGGCCGACAATTCCTCCGTGGAGGCGGCGACGGTCTGGACGTTGGCCGCGGTCTGCGTCGCGGTCGAGGACACCGCCATCGCCTGCGTGGTCGTCTGGTCGGCGATTCCGCTCATGGAGCGGGCGGTCACCTCCATGTCGGCGGCGGCCGTGTTGAGGCCGCTGGTCATCCGGGTGGCGTCGGTCTCGAAGGCGCGGGTCACCGCGTCGAGCCGCTCGGCGCGCACCATCTTGGCCGCGGTCTCACGGCTCTGTTCGGCCTCGAGCCGTTGCCGGGCCAGCGCGCTGTCCTTGAACACCGTGAGCGCCCGGTTGAGGGCACCGATTTCGTCGCGCCGCGCCACGTCATCCACGGGCGTGGCGAGGTCGCCGGCGGCGAGCCGCTCGGTCGCCCGAATGGCCCGGCGGATCGGGCGTGCGATGCCGAACACGGTGATCAGGCCCGCCAGCGAGGCCAGCACCCCGACACCCGTGATGGCCCCGATGATGAGGCGCGTCGTGGTCGCGCGGCCTTCCTCCTTGACCGCGCGGATCGTGGCCTCGGTGGTGGCCGCGTTCACGCTGAGGTGGGACGACAGGCGCTCCTCGAGGCGCTGGCGCGCGGCCCGCCCCTCGCTGTTGGAGATGGCAATCGCCCCCTTCAGGTCGCCCTGCAGAGCGCGCTCGATGCTCCTGTCGACCGCCTGCAGATAGGCGCTCACGACGCTCCGGGTCTCCGTGTAACGCTTGTGCAGCTCGCTCGTCTCGGCCGCCGCGAGGATCATGTCGATCTGCCGAAAAATCTCCGCCCGGCTCGCTTCCAGAAGCGCCTTCGTCTTCGTCACCTCGGCCGGATCGGTGGCGATGATGATGCTCTTCTCGTGGATCGTCACGTCCTTGGCCGCGCGATCGAAGTCGCTGACCGCGATACGGCGCCGAAGGGTGTAGTCGGTGAGCCGCGTCACCCGTTCCAGCGTCCCGTCGATGCCGGATTTGGCCGTGACCACGAGGCCGGAACTCAGGCAGATCAGAAGGCCGATCGGGATCGCGAGCTTCAGGGGCAACTTGAGATCGTTGAGTAGGCGCACGAGGTCTTTCCGATCATGACGTGAGATTATTATTCATCCAAACAAATGATGGGATCCGAATTTTAAGATGCGGTTGCTCTCCCGAGCTCTTTTCTTTGAATACTCAGTTTGTGAAGTGCGCTCTTGCTCCCCTCCCGGGAATGGGCTTCCCCGACTCCGGCCACGTCGATCCCGTGGAGCGCGGGACCGGGTCCGCGGTGCGCTCCGGGAACCCGTTGACCCCGGCTCGATCAGGGGTCACATCGGCCGGGTCACTCCGCAAAGCCGGCGGCCATGTCCAACGTCCTCGTCATCGACAATTACGATTCCTTCACCTGGAATCTCGTCCACCTGATCGGCCCGCTCTGCGGTCGGATCGACGTGGTGCGCAACGATCAGATCGATGTCGCCGGCATCCGTGCGCGGGCGCCCGACGCGCTCGTGCTCTCGCCGGGGCCGTGCACCCCGAACGAGGCCGGCATTTGCCTCGATGCGGTGCGGGAACTGGGCTCCGAGATCCCGATCTTCGGCGTGTGTCTCGGGCTCCAGACCATCGGGCAGGCCTATGGCGGTGACGTGGTGCGTGCGCCCTCCCCCATGCACGGCAAGGTCTCCACCATCCGCCACGAGGCGAAGGGTGTGTTCCGCGGCATCAACGAGGGCTTCGCCGCCACGCGCTACCACTCGCTGGTGGTCGACCGTGCAAGCTGCCCGCAGGATCTCGCGGTAACGGCGGAGGCCGACGGGCTCATCATGGGGCTCCAGCACCGGGAACTGCCGGTCCACGGCGTGCAGTTCCATCCCGAGAGCATCCTCTCGAACCACGGCACGCAGATCCTACGCAACTTCCTCGACATCGCCGCGGCGTGGCGCAAGGAGTCGGCCGCCCGAGCGTGACAAGCCCGGCCTCGGCGTGCATTGACGGGGCACACCCTATTCCCTCTCCCTTTCGCGGGTGAAGGTGCCTCGCGGATGAGAGGCGGAAGGGGAGCGAGGCGTTCCGAATTACGCGGAGCCCTCCCCTCGCCCGACCCGGCTCGCGGGCCACCCTCTTCCGCGAAGGTGAGAGGGCTTCCAGCGGATGATCACGGACCCATGGAGTCCTTCAAAACCCATCTCGCGACCGTCGCGGCCGGCGCCTCGCTGAGCCGCGAGCAGGCCCGCGCCGCCTTCGATGACCTGCTCTCGGGCGAGGTCACGCCGATCCAGGCGGGCGCCTTCCTCACCGCCCTCTCCGTGCGCGGCGAGAGCGAGGAGGAGATCGTCGGCGCGGTCTCGGCGATGCGCGCGCGGATGCTGCCGGTGGCCGCACCCGCGGGCGCCATCGACATCGTCGGCACCGGGGGGGACCATTCGGGCAGCTACAACGTCTCGACGCTGGCCGCGATTCTCACCGCCGCCTGCGGCGTGCCCGTGGCCAAGCACGGCAACCGCGCCGCCACCTCGCGCTCCGGCGCCGCCGACGTGCTGGCGGCCCTCGGCGTCAAGATCGGCTTGCCCCCCGAGGCCCTGGCGCGCTGCCTGTCAGAGGCGGGGCTCTGCTTCATGTTCGCGCAGACGCATCACGGCGCCATGCGCCATGTCGCGCCGGTGCGCACCGAACTGCCGTTCCGCACCATCTTCAACATGCTCGGGCCGCTCTCGAATCCGGCCGGGGTCACCGCGCAGGTGTTCGGCGTCTCGCGCCCGGCCTGGGCCGAGCCGCTGACGCGGGTGCTGGCCACGCTCGGCAGCCAGCGGGTCTGGACCGTGCACGGCTCCGACGGGCTCGACGAGATCACCACCACTGGCCCGACTGCGGTGGTCGCGCTGGAGGCTGGCGCGCTGACGCACTTCACCCTCGATCCGCGCGAGGTCGGCCTGCCGCTCGCGACCCTGGACGACCTGCGCGGGGGCGACCCCGAGCACAACGCCGCCGCGCTTGGCGCCGTGCTGGAGGGCGCCCGCAACGCCTACCGCGACATCGCCGTGCTGAATGCCGGCGCCGGCCTCGTGGTGGCAGGGGCCGCCGGCACGCTCGCCGAAGGCGTCGCGCGGGCGCAAGGCGCGATCGATTCCGGCGCGGCGCGGGGCACGCTGGCGCGCCTCGTCGCCGTGTCCAATGCGTGATAGACGGCTTCGAACGGTTCTAAGGACAACCCGATGGACGATATCGTCGCCGACGTGACCGCCGGGCCCGCCCCGGAACGGGCGAGCGTGCTGGCGCGGATCGAGGCCTACAAGCGCCGCGAGATCGCCGAGGCGAAGCTGCGCGTGCCGCTGGCCAAGCTGGAAAAGCAGGTCGCCAAGGCCGAGCCGCCGCGCGGATTCGCCGATGCCATTGCCCGACATATCGCGGAAGGCCGTCCCGCCCTGATCGCCGAGATCAAGAAGGCCTCGCCCTCCAAGGGGCTGATCCGCGCCGATTTCGACCCGAAGACGCTGGCCAAGGCCTACGCCAAGGGCGGCGCCACCTGCCTGTCGGTGCTGACCGACACGCCGTCCTTCCAGGGGGCGCCGGACTTCCTGATCGAAGCGCGCGCGGCCTGCGGCCTGCCGGTCCTGCGAAAAGACTTCATGTTCGAGCCGTATCAGGTCTACGAGGCCCGCGCCTGGGGCGCCGATTGCGTCCTCGTCATCATGGCCTGCCTCGACGATGCGGAGGCCGCCGACATCACCGAGACCGCGCATGATCTCGGCATGGATGTGCTGGTCGAGGTCCACGACGCGCAGGAGCTGGAGCGGGCCCTGCCGCTCGGCACCCGTCTGGTCGGCGTCAACAACCGCAACCTCAAGACCTTCGAGGTGTCGTTCGAGACGGCGATCACCCTGAAGCCCGGCATCCCCGCCAATCGGATCGCGGTGGCCGAGAGCGGCATTGGCGGACATGCCGACGTGCTGCGGCTGAAGCAGCACGGGCTCGATACCATCCTCGTCGGCGAGAGCCTGATGCGGCAGGACGACGTGACTGCGGCGACACGGTCCCTGCTGTTCGGGGATCGGGACCGGTGAGCGGCGCCACCCTCACCCATATCGACCGGACCGGCGCGGCCAACATGGTCGATGTCTCGGACAAGGCCGCGACGTCGCGCACGGCCGTGGCCGAGGGCGTGGTGGTGATGCAGCCCGAGACCCTGGCGCTGATCCGCGAGGGCGACGCCAAGAAGGGCGACGTCATCGGCACCGCCCGGCTCGCCGGCATCATGGCCGCCAAGCGAACGCACGAGCTGATCCCGCTCTGCCACCCGCTGCTGATCACCAAGGTGCGGCTCACCTGCGAGCCCGACGACGCCCTTCCCGGCCTGCGCCTGACTGCGGAGGTGAAGGTGCAGGGCCAGACCGGCGTCGAAATGGAGGCCCTGACCGCCGTCTCGGTCGCCTGCCTGACGGTCTACGACATGGTGAAGGCCGCCGACCGCGGCATGCGCATCGAGGGCATCCGCCTCCTGTCGAAGGAGGGCGGCAAGTCCGGCGCATGGAACGCCGGCTCATGAGCCTGCTCTCGGTTGCTGAGGCGCTCGCAAAGATCCTCGCCGCCATCCCCGGCCCGGTCGCGGTGGAGGATATCCCCATCGCGCAGGGCGCCGGCCGCACCCTGGCCGCCGACCTGACCGCCCGGCGGACCCAGCCGCCGTTCCCGGCTTCCGCCATGGACGGCTACGCCGTGCTCGCCGCCGACGTGGCGACCGTGCCGGCCCGCCTGCGCCTGATCGGCACCAGCGCGGCCGGCCACGGGTTTTCCGGGACATTGGCCGCGGGCGAGGCCGTCCGCATCTTCACCGGCGCACCGGTTCCCGAAGGCGCCGATGCGATCCTGATCCAAGAGAACGCCGAGGCCGAGGGCGAGACCGTCACCGCCCGCGAGCCGGTGGCGACGGGCCGCTTCCTGCGCCGCGCCGGCCTCGATTTCCGCGAGGGCGAGACGCTGGTGCGGGCCGGCGAGGTCCTCGACGCGCGCCGCCTCGCCCTGGCGGCCAGCGCCGGCCATGCCGTGTTGCCCGTGCGGCGCAAGCCCAGGGTCGCCGTCCTCGCGACCGGTGACGAATTGGTGCGGCCGGGCGAGCCGGCGGGGTGGGACCAGATCGTCGCCTCGAACGGTCTCGCGCTCGGAGCGCTGAGCCTGGAGGCCGGCGCGGAGGTCATCGATCTCGGCATCGTCACGGACGAGCTCGGCGCCTTGCGCGAGGCGGTCGGCCGTGCGCGGTCGGCCGAGGCCGATCTTCTGGTGACGCTTGGTGGCGCCTCGGTCGGCGATCACGACCTCGTCCAGGCGGCGCTCGGTGCCGAGGGGCTGGAACTCGGCTTCTGGCGGGTGGCGCTCCGCCCCGGCAAGCCGCTGATGCACGGGCGGCTCGGGCCCATGGCGGTGATCGGCCTGCCGGGCAATCCCGTCTCCTCGATCGTCTGCGGCCTGCTCTTCGTGGTGCCGGCGATCCGCGCGCTCCTCGGCGATCCCCGCGCGGGCGAGGACCGCAGCGAGCCGGCGCTTCTCGGCCGCGACATGCCGGAGAACGACGCCCGCCAGGACTATCTGCGCGCCCGCCTCGATACGGCGCCGGACCGGTTGCCGGTCGTCCACCCCGAGGCCCGCCAGGATTCATCGATGCTCTCGGTGCTCGGCACCAGCGAGGCCCTGCTGGTCCGTCCGCCGCATGCGAGCCCCGCCAAGACGGGCGACCCGTGCCGCATCATCCGGCTGGATCGGCGGATCGTCTGAGTTGCCATCGCGGCCGGTGCCGCTGGTTGTGGCCCCAACGGCGCAAAAGTCTTGCATCCGCCTGATTTTCTGCCGAAGAGGGCGGCCTTCACCGGCAAAAGGCACGGGACCGCGCGGCGGACGCCGCCGGGCAAGCATGGGCGGGGAGCGTTGGGACCGATGAGTGAGACGCGGGAGCTGGGTTCGGCCGATATCCAGAAAGTGCTGGAACTGCTGCCCCACCGCTATCCCTTCCTGATGATCGACCGCATCATCGAGATCGACCGGGACGAGAGCTGCATCGGTATCAAGAACGTCACGGCGAACGAGCCGCAATTCACCGGGCACTTCCCCGGCCTGCCGGTCTTCCCCGGCGTGCTTCTGATCGAAGGCATGGCCCAGACCGCGGGCGCGATCTGCTGCCGCCACATCATGAATGACGACCTGAAGACCAAGCAGGTCTTCTTCATGACCATCGACAAGTGCAAGTTCCGCAAGCCCGTCGTGCCCGGTGACCAAGTGCGCTTCCACATGACGAAGATGAACCAGCGCAAGACCATGTGGTGGTTCCGCGGCGAGGCCCGCGTCGACGGCGCCCTCGTCGCCCAGGCCGAGATCGGTGCCATGCTGGTGACGGAGTGAACGCAGTGCGGGACGGGATCCATCCGAGCAGCGTCGTCGAGGACGGCGCCCGGCTCGGGGACGGCGTGCGGATCGGCCCGTTCTGCCATATCGGGCCCGACGTCGTGCTGGGGGATGGCTGCGAACTCGTCAGCCACGTCGTGGTCGCCGGCCGGACCACGGTGGGCGCGCGCACCCGGATCTATCCCTTCGCTTCGATTGGCCATCCGCCGCAGGATCTGAAGTTCCGCGGCGAGCCCTCGACGTTGGCGGTCGGCTCCGATTGCCTGATCCGCGAAGGCGTGACGATGAACCCCGGCACCGCCGGCGGCGGTCTGGAAACGGTGGTCGGCAACGGCTGCGCGTTTCTCGCCAACAGCCATGTCGGCCATGATTGCCGCGTCGGCGACCACGTCATCTTTTCCAACAACGTCATGCTCGCCGGCCATTGCACGGTCGGCAACTACGCCATCCTCGGGGGCGGTGCGGCGGTGATCCAGTTCGCCCGCGTCGGCGATCACGCCTTCGTCGGCGGCCTCTCGGGGTTGGAGAACGACTGCATTCCCTACGGCATGGTGCTCGGCAACCGCGCCTACCTCTCCGGGCTCAACATCATCGGCCTGCAACGCCGCGGTTTTTCGCGCGATGACATCCACGCCCTGCGCCGGGCCTATCGGCTGCTCTTCGCCCAAGAGGGCACGCTGATGGAGCGCGTCGAGGACGTGGCCGCCGAGTTCGATACCCATCCGGCGATCCACGAAATCCTCTCCTTCATCCGCGCGGGCGGTAAGCGCTCGATCTGCACGCCCCGCCCCGTCTCCGCGGCGGCCTGAGGCGGCCCGCCGTGATCGATCCGGCCCGACCCCTCGCCCTGGTGGCCGGCGCGGGCCACCTGCCGGAACTCGTCGCGGCCTCCCTCGATCGGGCGCGGCGGCCGTTCCGGATCCTGGCCGTGCGCGGTTTCACCGAGCGGGCGATGCGGCGGCGCGCGGACGCGGTGGTCGATCTCCTCGATATCCCCGGCACCCTGCGCATCCTGAGGGAGTGGGCCCCCGCCGCCGTGGTACCGGCCGGCGGCGTCACCCGCCCGAGCCCGGCCGCCCTGCTCAACGCGGCGCATGCGGTGCGCAACCGCGATATCCTGAAAAGCCTGGCCGGCGGTGACGACCGGCTCCTGCGGGCCGTGCTCTCGCTGCTCGAGGAGAACGGGCACCGTGTGCTCGGCGTTCACGAGGTCGCGCCCGACTTGCTCGGCCGGCTTGGCCGGCTCGGCGAGGTGGAACCGGATTCCGACGCGACCCTCTCGATCGCCACGGGCCGTGCCATGCTCGGCGCCCTGAGCCCGTTCGATGTGGGTCAGGCGACCGTGGTGGCGGGCGAGCGCGTCATCGCCGTCGAGGGACCCGAGGGCACGGACCGGATGCTCGCCCGCGCCCGTGCGCTCAACCGCAAGCCGTTCGGCCGCGGTACGCCTGCGAAGGGGACGGTGCTCGTCAAGCTGCCGAAGCTCGGCCAGGATCTGCGGATCGATCTGCCGGCCATCGGCCCGCGCACCGTGCGCCGTGCCGCGGAGGCCGGCTGCGCCGGCATCGCCATCGGCGCCGGCCATACCCTGGTGATCGACGGTGCGGCGACGGTGGCGGCCGCGGATGCGGCGGGCCTGTTCCTGATCGGCGTGGAGGTCGCCCCGTGACGCATCGGCGGATCTGGCTCGTGGCGGGCGAGGATTCCGGCGACCAGCTCGGCGCCAAGCTGATCCGGGCGCTGCGGGCGTTGTCGCCGGCGCCCCTGACGCTCGGCGGCGTCGGCGGCGAGGCGATGGAGGCGGAGGGCTTCCGCTCGCTCTTCTCCATCGATGACGTGGCGGTGATGGGCTACCTCCCCGTGCTCGCCCGCGCCCGCACCCTGCTGCGGCGCATACGCGAGACGGTGGACGACGTCGTGGCGGGCCGGCCCGACGTGCTCGTCATCATCGACAGCCCCGGCTTCACCCACGCGGTCGCGACCCGCGTGCGCAAGCGCCTGCCGGATCTGCCGATCGTCGACTACGTCTCGCCGAGCGTCTGGGCTTGGCGGCCCTGGCGGGCCAAGGGCATGGTGCCCTTCATCGACCACGTGCTCGCCCTCCTCCCCTTCGAACCGGAAGCGCATCGCCGCCTCGGCGGGCCGCCCTGCTCGTATGTCGGCCACCCGCTGATCGAGCGTCTGGCCGAGCTGCGCCCCTCCCCCGACGAGGCCGCGATCCGCGAGGGACGTCCACCTCTCCTCGCCGTGCTGCCGGGCTCGCGCCGCTCGGAAATCGAGCGGCTGATGCCGGTCTTCGGGCGGGCGATCGCCGAACTCAGCCAGCGGGTCGGCCCGTTCGAGATCGAACTGCCGGCGGTGAGCCGTCACCGCGCCCTGATCGAACGGCTCGCCGCCGCCTGGGAGCGGCATCCGCGGATCGTCCACGGGGAGGCCGACAAATACGCGACCTTCCGCCGGGCGCGGGCCGCGCTCGCGGCCTCCGGCACCGTGACGCTCGAACTCGCGCTCGCCGGCGTGCCGATGGTGGTGGCCTACAAGGTGTCGCGGGTCGAGGAGGTCATCGCCCGGCGGCTCATCCAAGTGCCGACGATCGTGCTGCCGAACCTCATCCTGTCCGAGAACGCCATGCCGGAATTCGTGCAGGCCGATTGCACACCGGAGCGGCTGGCCGGGACGCTGGCGCCGCTTCTCTCGGGCGGCCCCGCCCGCCGGACGCAGCTCGACGCGCTGGCCCGCATCGACGGCCGGATGCGGCTGCCCGGCGACGAGGAACCGAGCCGGGCGGCGGCCCGGATCGTTTTGGAGGCACGGCGGGCGGCATGAGCGAGGAAGCGACGACACCGAGAATCGCGATCTACGTCGATGCCGACGCCTGCCCGGTGAAGGACGAGGTGTACCGCGTCGCCGGGCGCTACGGCCTTCACGTCTTCGTCGTCTCGAACAGCTTCCTGAACCTTCCGCGCGAGCCCTGGATCGAGCGGGTCGTCGTCGGGGACAAGTTCGATGCGGCCGACGACTGGATCGCCGAGCGGGCGAGCCGTGGCGCCATCGTGATCACGGCCGACGTGCCGCTCGCGAGCCGCTGCGCGAAGGCGGGCGCCGTCGCGCTCGCGCCGAACGGCAAGGCCTTCACGGAATCGTCGGTCGGTCTCGCGCTCGCGACCCGCAACCTGATGCAGGATTTGCGGGAGGCCGGCGCGATCACCGGCGGTCCGAGGCCGTTCTCACCGAAGGACCGCTCGGCCTTTCTCGGTGCTCTGGATCGCGTGGTCATGCGCCTGAAGCGCGATCTCAAGCTCTGACATCGTGCGCCTCTGGACCGCTGGGTCCGGAGGTGCCCTTGAGTGCCTCTCACAAAACTCCCGCTCCGCCGTCCTCGTCGGAGGGAGAACGGTCAGAGATCGGGAGTTTTGTGAGGCACTCTTCGCTCAGCTCCGCTGGCCGATCGGCGTGTAGTCGCGGCGATCCGGGCCGATATAGAGCTGGCGCGGGCGACCGATCTTCTGGGACGGATCCTCGATCATCTCGGCCCATTGCGCGATCCAGCCGACGGTGCGGGCCAGCGCGAACAGCACCGTGAACATCGAGGTCGGGAAGCCGAGCGCCTTGAGGGTGATGCCCGAGTAGAAGTCGATGTTCGGGTAGAGCTTCTTCTCGATGAAGTACTCGTCCTCGAGGGCGATCTTCTCGAGTTGGACGGCGACCTCCAGCAGATCGTCCTTGATCCCGAGTTCGTTCAGCACCTCGTGGGTGGTCTTCTGCATGATGCGCGCACGCGGGTCGTAGTTCTTGTAGACCCGGTGGCCGAAGCCCATCAGGCGGAAGGGATCGTTCTTGTCCTTCGCCTTGGCGACGTATTTCTGCACGTTCTCGGGATGCCCGATCTCCATGAGCATCTTGAGCGCCGCCTCGTTGGCGCCGCCATGGGCCGGTCCCCAGAGGCAGGCGATGCCGGCGGCGATGCAGGCGAACGGGTTGGCGCCCGAGGAACCGGCGAGACGCACCGTCGAGGTCGAAGCGTTCTGCTCGTGGTCGGCGTGCAGGATGAAGATCTTGTCCAGCGCGCGGGCATAGATCGGGTTGACGACGTATTCTTCGCACGGAACGGCAAAGCACATCCGCAGGAAGTTCGAGGTGTAATCGAGGTCGTTCTTCGGATACACGAAGGGCTGGCCGATCGTGTACTTGTAGGCCATCGCCGCCAGCGTCGGCATCTTCGCGATCATGCGCAGCGAGGCGATCATCCGCTGCTGCTCGTCCGAGATGTCGGTCGAGTCGTGGTAGAAGGCCGAGAGCGCGCCGACGCAGGCCACCATCACCGCCATCGGGTGGGCGTCGCGGCGGAAACCCTGGAAGAAGCGGTTCATCTGGTCGTGCACCATGGTGTGGCGCGTGACCCGGTAATCGAAATCCGCCTTCTGGGCCGAGCTCGGCAGCTCGCCGAACAGCATCAGGTAGGCGGTCTCGAGGAAGTCGCCGTTCTCGGCGAGCTGCTCGATCGGGTAGCCACGATAGAGCAGCACGCCCTCGTCGCCGTCGATATAGGTGATCTTCGATTCGCAGGAGGCGGTCGAGGTGAAGCCCGGATCGAAGGTGAACTTGCCGGTCTGGGCGTAGAGCTTGCCGATATCGACCACGTCGGGGCCGATCGTTCCGGTCTTGATGGGCAGTTCGACGTTTTTGTCGCCCACGATGATGGTGCTGGCGGAAGCGCTCATGGGATCGCGGACCCTTTCTCGCGACGGGAACAGCACTGGAGCGGAAGACAAGGCCTCCCGCTCCGTTGTGGCGCCGCAGCAGAGCACTGCGCCCGCTCACTGAAGCACCGGGTTAGCGGATCGGTCGGCGCCCAGCAACGGTGGGCTGCTCCCGGTCTCTTCGCATATGCGAAAAACAGGCTGGATCTGTCACCCCACGAACGGGATGAAATCCTATCCGACCCGTTCTCCCTCGCAGTTCTCGATAATTCTGAACGCTCTGCAAGAGCGGAGATGACGCTGAAACACGCGCTCAGGCAAGACTTTCCGGCCCTCGACCGGACGATGTGCCGCTGTCGGAAAGTGGGCTGTCATTTGCGCTAGATTGTCATTTTAGGCGTCGCAAGGCTCAGGCGGATGCGGACACCGCGATGCGGTGCACCAGCATCGGCCGATGCACCCGATGTTCTGCGTCGGGATCCGTCGCGTGGACGGTTCAGGCTGGCAGGCGATCCCGGAGGCGGGCGAGCGCTTCGTCGCGGCCGAGCACGGCCAGGACGTCGAAGACCGGCGGCGAGGTGGCACGCCCCGTGAGCGCCGCCCGCAGGGGCTGGGCGACTTGGCCGAGCTTGACCCCCTGACTGTCGGCGAACTGTCGCACCGCAGCCTCCGTCGTCGCCGCGTTCCAGTCCGGAAGCGCTTCGAGCGCCGGCAGGAGTGCCCGCAGCCGCTCGGGCGCTTCGCCCGCGAGCAGGGCTTCGGCCTTGACGTCGAGGGCGAGCGGCCGGGCGGCGTAGAGGTAGTAGGCGCTGTCGAGGAGTTCGACGAGCGTCTTGGCGCGCTCCTTCAGGCCCGGCATCGCCGCCACGAGCTTCTCACGCAGGGCGGGCTCGAGCTTGGTCGGCAGACCGCGCTCGGGGCCGCGGGCGGGCAGGATCGCCTCGATCGCATCCACCAGCGCCGCATCGTCGCTACCGCGGATGTAGAGCCCGTTGAGGCTTTCCAGCTTCGTGAAGTCGAACCGCGCCGCCGAGCGGCCGATCGCCTTCAGGTCGAAGGCGGCGATCATCTCCTCGGTGGAGAACACTTCCTGATCGCCGTGGCTCCAGCCGAGCCGCACGAGGTAGTTGCGCAGGGCCGCCGGCAGGTAGCCGCGGTCGCGGTACTCCTCGACGCCGAGCGCACCGTGGCGCTTGGACAGCTTGGCGCCGTCCGCCCCGTGAATGAGCGGGATATGCGCCATGGCCGGCACGTCCCAACCCAGCGCCCGGTAGATCTGGCCCTGGCGCGCGGCGTTTGTGAGGTGGTCGTCGCCGCGGATCACCTGCGTGACGCCCATGTCGTGGTCGTCCACCACGACGGCGAGCATGTAGGTCGGCGTGCCGTCGGAGCGCAGCAGCACGAGATCGTCGAGGTCGCGGTTGGCCCAGGTCACGCGGCCCTGCACGGCATCCTCGACCACGGTCTCGCCCTCGCTCGGGGCCCGCAGGCGGATCACCGGCTGCACGCCGGCGGGCGCCTCGGACGGGTCGCGATCGCGCCAGCGGCCGTCATAGCGCGGGGCGCGGCCCTCGGCGCGGGCGGTGTCGCGCATTTGCGCCAGCTCCTCTGCGCTGGCGTAGCAATGGTAGGCGTTGCCCGAGGCGAGCAGGCTCTCGGCGACCTCGCGGTGCCGTTCGGCGCGGGCGAACTGATAGATCACCTCCCCGTCCCAATCGAGGCCGAGCCAGCGCATCCCATCGAGGATCGCGTCGATCGCCCCTTGCGTCGATCGCTCCCGATCGGTGTCCTCGATGCGCAGCAGCATCCGCCCGCCGAAATGTCGGGCGTAGAGCCAATTGAACAGAGCCGTACGCGCTCCCCCGATATGCAGGAAGCCCGTGGGTGAGGGCGCAAAGCGCGTGACGACCGGTGACGACATCGGCGGCTGGGAGGCTTCTTCAAAAAGTGCGGGATGGCGCGCGTACGGCTGCGGCCGGTCTCGGCGGGCGTGTAGCACGAGCGAGCCGATGCGTTAAGAATTCGTCATGGTTGCCCAGCGCGCGGGCAACGCAGGTCTCCGAGCGCGGCGGGGCATAGGCAGGGCACATGGCAGGGGGCGGCGGCAGGGCGATGCGCGGGGCCGTTCCGGCCCCCCTCGCCGGTCGCCTCCCCGCCCCTGCACAGCTCTGGCAGGCCGCGCGCGACGGCTTGCGCGGCAGCGTCGCTCGCGAGGCCGAGCAGCGGCGGTTGTTCCCCTGGCTCGCCGTCGCCTTCGGGGCCGGAGTTCTCGTCTTCTTCACGGCGACCGATGGAGAGCCTTCCCTCGCCGCTCCGCTGATCGCGGCGGGGCTCTGCCTTTCGGTGACGCCGCTGCTGCGGGCGCGCCCGGTGGCGCTCGCGCTGATGCTCGGCCTCGCCGCCGTCTTCCTCGGCTTCGCGGCAGGCGTCTGGCGGGTCGCCTCCGTCGCGGGGCCGGTGCTGACCCGCGTGACCATCGCCCCGCTCGTCGGCCTCGTCGAAGGGCTCGATGAGCGCGAGGGCGGCGCGCGGCTGATCGTGCGCGTCGAGCGTTTCGGCGATCTCGATGCGGAAAGCCGCCCGCGCCGGGTACGGGTCTCCTACCGCGCCGCGCAGGCGGTGCGGCCGGGTGACGCCATCCGCGCTACCGCCCGCCTCTTGCCACCGCCGGAATCGGTGCGGCCGGGCGGCTACGACTTTGCGCGCGACGCTTACTTTCGCGGGATCGGCGCCGTGGGCTCGCTGGTCGGCAAGGTCGAGGTCGGGCCCCCGGCCGAGCCTCTGGCCCTGTCGCTGCGGTTGACCGCCGCCATCGACGCGGCGCGCAATGCCTTCACCCGCCGCATCACCGATGCGATCGGCGGACAGGCCGGCGCGGTGGCGGCGGCCCTCGTCACGGGAAAGCGGGGACTGATCTCGAACGAGACCAACGACGTGCTGCGCGCGGCGGGGATTTATCACGTCGTCTCGATCTCCGGGCTCCACATGGTGCTCGCGGCGGGCGTCGTGTTCTGGCTGGTGCGGGCCGGGCTCGCGCTGGTGCCGGCGCTGGCCCTCGCCTGGCCCATCAAAAAGATCGCGGCGGGTACGGCGATGCTGGGCGTGACCGCCTACTGCGCCTTCTCGGGCTGGGACGTCGCGGCCGAGCGGGCGCTGATCATGACGCTGGTGATGCTCGGCGCGATCCTCGTCGATCGCCCGGCGCTCAGCCTGCGTAATCTCGCCCTCGCGGCGATCCTGGCGCTCGCCCGCGAGCCGGAGGCGCTGCTGGGTCCGAGTTTCCAGATGTCGTTCGGCGCGGTCGCCGGCCTCATCGCCTGTGCGCCGCTCATCGATGGGCGGGTCTTCCGAACCGACAGCGCATCCCGGATCGCGCGGTCCGCCTCCTGGGTGGCGAAGGCGGTGGTCGGAACCCTGGCCACGACGCTGGTCGCGCAACTCGCCACCGCGCCGTTCGCGACCTATCACTTCCAGACCGTGCAACCCTTCGGCCTCGTCGGCAACGCGCTGACCCTGCCGCTCGTCTCACTCGCGGTCATGCCCGCGGCGGTGCTCGGGATGCTGGCCTATCCCTTTGCCCTCGACCGTCCGGTCTGGTGGCTGATGGGGCTCGCGGTGCGCGGCATGCTCGACATCTCCGCCTGGATCGCCGGGTTCGGGCAGGCCAACGTCGTGCTGCCTGCCTTCGGAACGGGCGCCCTGATGCTGCTCGCCGCCGCCCTGCTGCTGGCGACACTTCCCGTGTCGCGGCTGCGTTTCCTCGCCCTTATGCCGGCGGGGCTCGGTGTTGCCCTCGCCGCGAGCCCGATCCGCTACGACATCTATATCGATCGGGACGGGGCCGGTGCCGCGGTCCGCGGCAAGGACGGGCGTCTCGTGGTCCTTGGGCGCCCGCCCGGCTTCGTGCTCGAACAATGGTTGAAGGCCGACGGCGATGGGCGCCGTCCGGACGCCGCGATCGGTGCTGCCGGACCGCGCTGCGACCGGATCGGTTGCACCCTCACCGCGGTCGACGGGCGCGCCGTCGCTCTCGCGATGGACAAGCGTGCCTTCGCGGAGGATTGCGCCCGGGCCGACATCCTCATCACCCGACTGCGTGCCCCGCCGGGCTGCGCCGCGCCGCTGATCGCCGACCGGGCTTTTCTGGCGGTGCGGGGTGCCACGGCGATCCGCCTCGGAACGGCAGGGCCTGAAATCGTCACTGCCCGCGGGGCCGATCAGCCGAAGCCCTGGCAGCCCCGGCCTGCCAGCGTGACGACGCCGGCAACCGGGTCGGGGCCCCAACCTCCCAACGATGCCAGTGCGGCGGATCCATCAGACCCTCCGCCCTCCGAGAACCCTCAGTAACGGCGCACGAGGCTCACGAGCTTGCCCTGGATGCGCACCCGGTCGGGGCCGAGCACGCGGGTCTCGTAGGCCGGGTTGGCGGCTTCCAGTGCGATCGACGAGCCGCGGCGGCGCAGTCGCTTGAGGGTCGCCTCCTCGTCGTCGATCAGCGCGACGATGATGTCGCCATTGTTGGCGGTGTCCTGTTTGTGGATCACCACGAGGTCGCCATCGAGAATGCCGGCCTCGATCATCGAATCGCCGCGGACTTCCAGCGCGTAATGCTCTCCGCCCGACAGGAAGTCGGGGGACATCGAAATCGAGTGGCTCTGGCTCTCGATCGCCGAGATCGGCACACCGGCAGCGATCCGGCCCATCACCGGCACCATCACCGATTGGCCCTTGCCGTCATGGGCCTGAAGCATGGCAGGCTTCGGCGTGGCTGGCTTGGCCGAAAGGCCGCCCTCGACCACGCTCGGGGTGAAGCGCCGCGGTTCGGACGATGCGGGCTTGGCCGCCGGCATGTCGGGCATGCGCAGGATCTCGATTGCCCGGGCCCGGTTCGGCAGACGGCGGAGAAAGCCGCGCTCCTCCAGTGCCATGATCAGGCGGTGGATGCCGGACTTGGATTTCAGGTCGAGCGCGTCCTTCATCTCGTCGAAGGACGGCGGCACACCGCTCTCCTGCATCCTCTGCTGGATGAACTGGAGCAGTTCGAGTTGCTTGCGGGTCAGCATGCGGCACCTGCTGTCGACCGCGGGCCGAAGGCGCCGCAGAATCGTTGAAAACAAAGCACGAACAGCCTAGACGTTCCTCTCCTGTTCCGCAAGCATCCCCCGGGAAGCGGCAGGGGCGGCGGAGCTGTCGCCCCGCCGCCTCTCGTGTCGTGCCGTGCAACCGGATCAGGCCGGGATCACATCCACGATCTCGTAGGTGTCGGGGTCGATGATGACGATGTCGTCCCCGACGAGAATGAACTGCAGGCCGCGATAGGCCGGCACGACCGTGAGGATCGCCGGCGGCAGCGGGTGCAACGAGACCGAACGCGGGATCGCCGTGCCGACGCGGACGGCGAAGTTGACGTTCGGGACGGCGCGGACGCTGGAGCGGCTGATCGACTGGCGGAACTCGGTGCGCTGTGTCGTATTCAGGTTCTTCGAAGCGCCCCGCGCCTCGGCGGCAGACCCGCGACCGCCTCGCTCGCCAGCGCCGCCGCGTTCACCCGCCGCATCCCGCCCGCCACGCTCGCCCGGCCCCTCGCGGCCGTCCCGTCCACCGCGCTCGCCTGCGCCGCTGCGGTCGGGCTGCCCCGACTCGCGG